>CAZSHY010000001.1:0-14930 GCA_964607125.1 uncultured Pseudomonadales bacterium
TGAGTCAGGCTAGCTTGATGGCGCTGGTGCTAGTTTTCTTGGGGGTGTGGATCGCGGAGAGGCGGGGGTAAATGTCTCGATGAACTAGACAATCACGTTTTCGGTGACTCCACTCGATTGGACGGGGATTTTTTCCCTTTGTAAAAAATGCTCTCCAGATGTAACTTTTGAATCTGGTCCAACTTTTTCGTGCTCCTCTATCTTAATCAGGTATAAAATAATTCTATCAAGTATTTGGCTAAATAATCTAGATGCTGCCTCCGGTTGTGCTTCAACATTCGTAATCTTCGTACCATTTAATAGCGCAACTTCTCTGATATTTCGAGCAGGGACCAAGGTTTCCTGCAACAGCTCTGACGCGATCAAGTATTCTAATTTGTCAATTGAGACAAGTAAACTAATCACCTCAGCCAGAAATTCTGGTTCCACACCTATGCCTATTAACTCTTCGCGCCGTCGCATTTCATCATCAATTTGAGTCATACTCCCGACTATATCGTTCTAATCAAAATTAGCAATGCATCACGGATACACACTCAAAACCACTCAGACTTCTCCTCTACCACCTCAAAAAAAATGTTGTATAATTACACCTCTATGAAAAAAGGCATTCATCCTAACTGGCATCATGACTGTGTAGTTACTTGTAGTTGTGGCAATTCTTTTGTGATTGGCTCCACTACCGATACTCTAACCGTCGATATCTGCAGCGCTTGTCATCCTTTCTTCACTGGTGAAGTTAGATTTGTAGACCGCCAAGGTCGGGTGGATCGCTTCAAGAAGAAGATGCAAGCCGCTCAAGACGTTCAAGCAGCCAAGAAGGCTACCAAAAAGACCGCCACAGCCAAACAAGCCGCTGCTGCCCAGTCTTACCAGGACGTCCTTCGTGAGCAGCGAGCACAGCTTCGCAAGACTCAATCCACCGCTACTGCTTCAGCATCGTAGCTTTTCATGTCAGACAACCCCTACCAAGCCCAAATTGACCAGCTCCAATCGCAGATTGCTGAGAGTCAGTTGCTGTTGAATGACCCAGAGATGGCCGAGTTGGCAGCTAGTGATATTGCCGAGCTTGAAGCTCAGGTAGCCATGCTTGAAAGTGCAGCTGCACAGTACAGTCAAGGCCAAGATGGCTCGAGTGAAAACGCCCACACCGCTGAAAAAATCAACTGCACCATCGAGTTTCGCCAGGGAGCTGGTGGCGATGAAGCCAAAATCTGGGCTAGTGAGCTCCAGAGGATGTACTACCGGTTTGCCGAACAACTCAACCTCAAGGTTGAAATGATAGACGACTTGATTATCAAAATTAAAGGCAAGACCACTGCCCTGCCAGAACTGCGCCCCGAGGGTCAAGCCTACGTAACTGCCTATGATATTTTCCGCTTTGAGTCTGGCGTGCATCGAGTTCAGCGCGTCCCAGTGACTGAGGCGCAAGGCAGAATTCACACCTCAACTGCATCGGTAGCCGTACTTCCAGAAGTACCCAAGGCAGCGGTAACCGTGCGCGAAGAAGATTTGGAGTGGCAGTTTGTACGAGCCGGTGGCGCAGGCGGGCAGTCAGTGAACAAAACCAGCAGTGCCGTTCGCTTGACCCATACTCCATCCGGCATCTCCGTCTCCGCTCGTCAGGAGCGTAAGCAGGCTCAAAACCGGGAGATCGCGCTAGAGCTGCTACGAGCACAACTTTGGGAAATTGAGGAAGAAAAAAGACTGGCAGAAATTGGTGATGCGCGCAGCGCCATAGGCCGAGCCCAACGTAGCGAAAAGATTCGCACGTTCAACTTTCCCCAAAATCGGGTGACAGATCATCGGACCAAGCAATCCTGGTATAGTCTGGAAACCATCATGATGGGCAATTTGGAAACCATGATGACCGAGTTTCACTCAGCCTTCCAGCACTTCCTGGCTACCGGCGAGCGCCAATCTGACATTGAGGATGAGGACTAACACCTTTTCAGATTAAGGTTCTACTTTCTTAAGCTGAAGCTGAACTGATCGAGATTGCTCATCACGCCAATACTCAACTTGCACTATATCACCAATCTTTTTCTTGTTGACCAATGTCAAAAAGTTAACATCTTTGAGACTCTGGCCATCAAAGCTGGTAATAATGTCTCCAGATTCCAGACCTGCTTGTGCTGCCGGCGACCCCTCTAGGACTTCATTCAGATAAATCCCCTGGGGCACCGAGTTTGCAATTGCCGCTTCTTTGCTGATGACTGTGTAGCGCACACCAAGGTAGGGTCGGTCAAACTGACCGGTTTGATTGAAGTTATCTACTGAGGCGCGAATGACATTGATGGGAATAGCAAAACCAATATTTTGGCCATTTTGGCTGACCGCTGTGTTGACGCCGATGACCTCACCGCGTGAATTAAGCAACGGGCCGCCTGAATTGCCTGGATTAATAGCCGCGTCTGTTTGAATCACATTCTCCAGTTTTTCTAGCTCAGCAAAACCACTCATCGCCTCAATGCCACGCCCTAAGCCAGACACCACACCCGTGGTCACAGTGTGACGAAACTCGCCAAGTGCGGTGCCAATAGCAATCACGCTCTCACCCACGCGCAAAGAATCTGAGTTGCCCAATGGCAAGGCTGTAGCAGTCAAACCCTCAACTTTAAGAATGGCCAAGTCGTTGACTGGATCACGGTAAATATTGGTGACCTTAAATTCTTTATCCTGGGCATCAATCACCAGATATTCTGCCTGTAGTTCGCTGACCACATGCTTGTTGGTCACCACCAGGCCGCTGGCGTCCACCACAAAACCTGTACCTATATCACGCTGGATTTCCTCTGTCTGACCCGAGTCAAAACTGGGAGCGCCGAAACCAAAATTAAACAAAAACGGCAACTGCTGCATGATCCGCTGTTGCTTTTTAATTGAAACCGTCACTACAGAGGTTGATGCTTTTTGGGCAATATCTGGCACGTTTGAAGAGGCTGGATTGAGCAAATCTCTTAGGGCTGTCTGTCCAGGTTCACCTGACGAGTCGCGCACGGCAGCCGGCCATTTTTCCAGCAAGCTACCTTGCGCTCTGGCTGCAACTGCATCCAAAGGCTTGATGACAAAAATTCTGTCAGCTAAGGCTCCGGCAAAAAAGACAGCCAGCACCAATATGGAAATGGTCAGTCCAAATACAAATGAGCGAAGATCAATATTTGAGGATTTCATGGGCACACCTCCTTCACGAGACAAAATTACTACGACTCAGAATAGGAGTCAAGAGCTGAGTCTATAGGGACTCGATGGCTTTGTTCAGCTGCTCGTCAGCTTCTGTATCTGGCGCATCGACTACTTCCACAGTTGGTGGAATACCCTTTTCGTGAATCCAGTCGCCATTTGGCAGCAGCCACTTGGCGATAGTCACGTGCACGCCACCACCGTTGGACAGGTCTTTTCTGTCTTGAACGGTGCCTTTGCCAAATGATTTTTCACCCACCACCTTGGCGCCCAAGCGGTCGCGCAAGGCTCCCGCCACGATCTCGGAGGCTGAAGCACTACCTTTATTGACCAAAACTACCACCGGCACACCCTTAAGTCTGCCCGAGCCGTTGGATAGGTGATCTTGCTTACTCTGCCTGCCCTGTTGAGAGACCAAAACGCCTTCTGGAATGAAGTCACTGGCAATGGTGACTGCATCGTCAAACAAACCGCCCGGATTGTTGCGCATATCCAGGATGACTCCGGAGATGTTGGGCCGTTCCTTGAGAATAGTGCTTACAACCGAGCTCCATTCATCTGTGGTTCTCTCTCCAAACCTAGACAGCTTGACGTGTGCGGCTTTTTTGCCATTGAAATCTACTACCGAGACTTCGGCAGACTTGATTACAATTTCGTCACGAGTCAGAGTCAAAGGAAATGGCTCCGGCGCACCTTCACGAACTAATGTAAGGATCACCTGGCTACCTTTGGGTCCACGAATTTTCTCTACTGCTTCAGACAAAGGCCACTGACTTGAGTCTGCATCCAGCTGCTTGGCTTCATCTTTAACACGAATGATCAAGTCTCCTGCCTTGACTCCAGCTTTGTCTGCAGGCGAATCCGCCAGCGGCGACACTGCGGCCAAGACGCCATCTTTATATCCTAGTTCTATGCCTACGCCATAGAAGGCGCCGGCCAAGTCTTCACCTGTTCTTTCAAAAGCTTTGGGCGGCAAATAGGCAGTATATGGATCTTCCAGCGATGCGGTCATGCCAGACACAGCGCCGTCAACCATTTTGGTGGTATCCAGCTTGGCGGGATCTACGTAGTTGTTTTCTAAGACATCCCAGACTTCCCAAAAAATATCAAAGCTAACTGCCTGCTTGTCCTTGGGTGCCTCGGTGTTGATCAACCGCGCGCGCGCCACCTCGGTTTGGGTGCCGAGATCAAGCCCGCTGGGCGCGCGCAAAATTAAGCGCTCCACCAATGAATATCGGTACTGAGCAAACATGCCCGCCACACCCACCAGCAAGATGACTAGGTTGGTCCACACGGGTGAAGTCCTGCGTGCGGTTGGAGGGGCGGATAGTTGCGAGTCAGTCATAGACGTTTTATTCTACGCTGACATCACTGGCTTGAAAACCAGAGAACTACGCAAATTGGTTCGTAAAACCAACACAACCCGAGGGAAACCTCGGGTTGTGAGATTGTCTAAATTTAGACGCAAGTGGTGCAATTAGAACAACACTTGAGTGAATGGCACCATGGCGAGGTGACGAGCGCGCTTGACGGCGGTAGCCAGCTGACGCTGTTGTTTGGCAGTCAGGTTGGTCTCGACTCGAGGCAAAATTTCGCCTTGTTCAGTCATGTAGCGAGTCAGTAAGTCTGGCTGCTTGTAACTGAAGGTCAAGTGCACGTTGGCCTTGATACTTTTTCTGGTGCGTTTTTTTATTTTTCTCTGCATAGTGTGTTACCTTTCTTTTGTGTTCTAAAACGGAACATCATCGGCGACATCATCCAAGTCCATTGATTCCTCTGTTTCTGGCTTGGGGGTCTTTTTCTTTGTACTCTTGGCTGCCACAGGTTGCTTGGCGGAAGCATCATTCATGTCATCACCCATGGTTGGGTCGGCTGGGTAACCACCCTGCATGTCGTCTCCCTCGCCTTCTCCGGCTTTGCCAGAGTAAGAACGAAGTAGGATCATGTTGTCTATGACGACTTCGGTGGTGCGGCGACTTTCGTTGTTGTCACCTTTCCATTCACGAGTCTGAAGTCTGCCCTCAACGTATACTTTGTCACCTTTGCCTAGAAGCTGGCCACAAATCTCAGCCAGTTTGGACCATGCCACAATGTTGTGGAACTCAGTCCGCTCTTGCTTTTCACCTCCATCGGGCGAAGCCCAGGTACGGTTAGTAGCGATGCCAAATGAACACACTGCTGCGCCATTGGGCGTAAACCGAAGATTGGGATCTCTGGTTAGGTTACCGATGAGTAGTACTTTGTTGAGTGATCGTACCGACATACTCGTTCCTTTCTGCTCCTACAGTTTGAGCATATACACTGAGTGTACCCGTCAAACCTTACAGCAACTGTATACAACCTTGTTTTGCTATTGTCTACTCCTGTTGTGCAACTTCCTCAACTACAGCGGCAGAAGCCGGCATAGGCTGTTGCTTTTCTTCTAATACCAGGAGGTAGCGCATAACGTGTTGATTGAGCTTGAGATCGGTGTCCAATGGACTGACCTTCTCAGATGACGCTTCAATCAGCATGTGGAAGTACGACGCCTCGACCTCTTTTTTACTGGCGTGCTTGATAGGATATGCGAGGCCTTTTTTGCCCCACTCATCCTGAGAAACGGTGGTGAAACCGTGTTTTTTGAGGAGAGCGGCAACGGAGTTGCGCGCTTCTGTGATCTTGTCACTGGTGAATGAACCAGGCACAAGAATGGTGAGCTCATAGCGCCGAATGCGCTGTGTTGCAGGAATCTGCATAAGTGCTCCTTTCTGTAGCTTGCTCTAGAGCAATGGGTAGCCTTTTGACCGCGATACAGCAATCAAAAAACTGAGCAAACCGTAGTTAATATGTGGCTGAATTATAACACACTCTGTCTGGACTGCACTGGCGTTTTAGACTCCGACCGCAAACTCGACCACGTCGCCCTCACGCATCAGGTACTCTTTGCCCTCCAGGCGCATCTTGCCAGATTCTTTGACGCCCTTCCAACCTTGGAGAGCGATGAAGTCCTCATAGCTGGCCACTTTAGCCTTGATGAAGTGTTTTTCAAAATCAGTGTGGATCACGCCTGCAGCTTGAGGAGCGGTGGAGCCAGATTTGATGGTCCAGGCGCGGACCTCTTTTTCACCGGCGGTGAGAAAGCTCTGCAAACCAAGCTGGGTATATGCTTTGGCAATCAGGCGCTCTAGCCCACTTTGATCCAAACCCAGGTCTGAGAGGTAAAGTTTTTGGTCTTCATCAGAAAGGCTTGATAATTCGCTCTCAATTTTGGCGCTAATGGCCAAAACTTCAGTCTCTCCCACGCCTAGCAGTGGTGCAAATCGCTGGCAAAGAGCGGTCTGGCCTAAAGCAAGATCGGATTCGTCGACGTTGACCATGTACAACATATTTTTGGCGGTAAGCAGACCCAGCTCTTTGGCAATGCTAGCCTCGAGCTCGCCTTGTGCAGCCACCTGACGCAACATAGTGCCCGCTTGTGCGGCCGCGCTCAATCTCTGGACAACATCCCATCTGGCCAGCAAATCTTTGTCCTTGGTAGCCTTGGGCTCTTTCTGTTTTTCCAGAGTTGATAGGTCAGCTAAAAGCAGTTCTGTCTCGATGGTTTCTTTGTCAGTTTTGGGGTCAGTGCTGCCCTCCCGGAGTACCTGGTCGTCAGTAAAGCCCCGGACCACATGCACAATCAGGTCCACCTCACGAATGTGGGACAAAAACTGATTGCCCAAACCTTCGCCTTCGTGTGCGCCCTTGACCAAGCCGGCAATGTCCACAAACTCGACCGTGGCGGGCTTGATGACGGTGGTGTGCACCACCTGCGCCAGGGCTGCCAAACGAGGGTCAGGAACTGGCACCACACCGGTGTTGGGGTCAATGGTGGCAAAGGGATAGTTGGCCGCCAGAGCCACCTGGCGCTTGAGGAGCGCATTGAATAGTGTGGATTTGCCCACGTTGGGTAGACCGACGATGCCGACGGAGAGGTTCATAACCGCCTATTATACAGCAGGCTGGATGGGCAGTTTTTTCTCCTCCACAAACTGCATCAACGTATGTGTGGTTGCTTCGGCTGGGTCAATTACCTCTGGCAGATCCCAAGTGATGCCGTACTTTTGACATAGACCCAACTTTGGATCTTTGAACCGCTTCATGAGTGGTGGCAGCTCTGTGCAGGCCAAAACTACCCATTTGGTATCTGACTGATGCAAGATTTTCAATAAATCAGCAAACCGCTCGTGACACTTGTCTACATCCCGCAAATTTTCACCTGGGTACCAGCTGTCCAGTTCGTCCGGCACCTTCTGGTTTTCTGAGCGCTTAAACCGCCAAATGATCTCTTGGGAGAGTGGCGCAAGTTGGTCAATTAGATTGTGGTACTCAGGGGTGGCCTGCGCCCACGGACCGAATTTATTTGCTAGCACCGCGCCCATAGTCAGTTTTGTCCCCAGTATGACTGGCAATCCCCGATCCGGGTGCTCCTTCATCAGGTCTGGCAATGTTTGAATTACAGCCGTGATGTTATCCACCATTGCATAATCTTTACCCATCCCAAAACCTCCGACAGGAATGTTGAGCAAGATGCGCTGCAGTAAATCAAGGCCGACTGCATCCGTTGTATCAATAGAACCATCAGGAAGTAACCTGACAAAGTTGCGCTGGAGTATCGTTGACTCGTCGTGAGTCCCTAACTTACTGTTTTTCCCAACTAGCGCTGATACTACCTTGCCAACCAATCTTTTAAACCTACTTGGCTGATTTCTATCCATCACATCAAGAAAAAATTTCTTCAAACGAGGAAGTGGGGATTCTTTTTGGTCAAAAACTTCAAACCAGCGCTTTTCAATGTCTGCATCACTATTTTCAAAATTTTTAAACTCATCTTGATCTTCCAACAACCTTAAGTCTTCAGCTGTAACATTGTGGGTATTGATGAAAGCCTCGGCAGCTTTTCTCATGACCTCAGAGCACATCCTGATCAAGACTTCAGTCGTGGTTTGGTACTCATGCAAACCAACTGTATTACAGGAAATACCAATTCTCCTCGCTTCAAAAAGTGCAATCCTGGGCGTGATACCACGCGCCATGTCCACCGAAACTTCATTGGCCGCGAGAGGTAATCCGGAATTGGCTCTAAGGTGCATCAAAATTTTGGGCTTGTCATTAAAAGAGGCTTTGCCCTCTTTGTCGTACACCACCCGTTGTGCCACTGAGATTATTTTTGTGGTCAGTAGAACTGTTTTTTCAAGAATTTTGCTCAATGTCCTATCGATGGTGTTAGTGTAGTCTTTGGTAGCAACTGGGTCCAATCCGATGGCACAAATTGAGTTGCCTTTAAAAATTTTGAGCAGCTCGCCCCTGCTTTGTTTAGTTTTATTTAATGCATCATGTATTAATGCAACCCGAGACAGACCTGAAGTCTCATGACCGTTTTTTACTGAACCAACTGGGGAATCGGTTTGATTTAATGCTCGAGTGCGCTGTTGAGCATCCAACGCTTTTGTTGAGATTTCCCTCATTTCCACTACACCGGCACCAGTAGCCGAGTGCTCCGTTTGTAGGCTTGATAGTCTTTATTTTTGCCAAAGCGCTTTTGATAACTTTTCTCTAGTGGCGGCACGCCTGTGACGAATAGCAACAAACCTGTGATAAAGACAGGACCAATGACCGTCAGCCACTGCCATCCAGATAACGCTCCTGCGGAGTATAAAAACAATCCCCACCACACAGTCATCTCACCGAAGTAGTTTGGGTGTCTGGCCTTTTTCCAGAGACCAATATCCGTCCAGCGCCCGCCATTTTCTGGACGCAGCTTAAACATAAACTTTTGGATATCTGCCGTTGTCTCAATTCCCAGACCTACAGCCCAAATCAGCAAGCCCAGTGGCATCATCAGCGTAGTCGGATTTTCTGGTCCCCAGACTAGGAGTGCAAGAATTGGTAGCAGAATCACCCATACGGAAAGCGCTTGGAGTAGCCAAAACTTGGCAAACTGCCAAAAGTGCTCTCTTACACCGTCAAACCGGTAATCTTTTTTGATTATGAGAATTCTTGCAAACAAATAACCAGCCAATCTCAGCCCCCAGAGGGCAACCAAGATGACGGCTAGCAACTGATAAAGCTGGTGAGAAGAGTGATAAACATAGGCATACACGGCCAAAATAATAAATGTCAGTCCGTATGACAGGTCAGTGACTACGTCAGTTTTTTTTAAAGCCGCAAAAGCAAAAAACAGCAGTTGAATCAGCAGTGAAATACCGAGGAGTTGGATGAGTGGCATATTCACCCATCTTATACTGATTGAGTTAGCTTTTCAAATTGTTTGGTCACCTGCGCTTTGCTGAGAACGCGAATGTTAGCCGGTTCTCGAGTAGCGTATTTTTGTTTAATTTCTTTTGGCTCTAAGTCACTGACGATTGTATACTCCACGCTTTCTGGTGCCATACCTACAAACACAAACTCAGACAAAGCTGCTTCCGGGTGCTGAATGAAAGAAGTTACCCACCGGCCCATGGGGTATGCGGTATAGCCATATCTCACCTTAAACTCAAACACACCCGCTCGGGTGTAAAGACCAACGGGGTTGGTAGCAGTTCCATGTGTCACATCTGTATAACCGTGCTCTAAACAAAACTGTGCCAGCTCATGTTCAAACACGCCTCCCGCCCCACCGCGAATGCCAAATTTCCTTTTGGCTCCATAAGACACAGAAACTTTGTCGTTGTAAACTGAGAAAATTAAGCCTGATATTAACTTTTTTTGCTCAAACAAACCGATTAAGTATACCGGCTGGTTGACTTTGATTTTACCGAGCACCAGGCTATCCAAATCAAACCGAATTGGTCGCTCTCTGATCATAGTAGTGTCATCATATAGAACGCGAAATTCTTGAAACAGAGACTCGGTCATGGGCAAGGTTTTAACGTGCATCCCCTGCTCAGTAAAAAAAGCCATGGCTTTTTGATGGCTTTGCTGGTCTCTTTTGGAGCGTATTAACTGAGTTGGGTCACTGCATCCTGACATATCGGCTCGCCAAATCAGATGCTCACTATGAAATATGCCGCCGGGAACAAAACCTGAAATTTGCAAAACATCTGCAGTTTGCACCATGCTCCAGTCAACTGAAGCCAAGGAAGGAAACTTCACAAGAGAAAAACTACTGTTTTCAGTGACCATCTAGCTATTATATAGCATTACTGATTTTCCAGGCCTTACTTGGCAGTCACGCGTTGACCAGCAGGTCCGTCCTCTGTCGTGTAACCTAACTCTGCAATTTCGTCTCTAAGTTCGTCTGACCGCCGCCAATCTTTAGCGGCTCTAGCTGCTGCTCGCTGCTGTAGCAAGTTCTGCACCTCGTCCGGTAGCTCTGGGTCAGCTTGTTTTTGTCCACTTTCAAATTTCTCTTGCAGTAGATTTAGTCCCAGAATTTCATCAAATGCCAATACATGGGCCAACTTCTGACTGGCAGCTAAATCAGGAGATCCAACTACGTCCCAAAGCACTGCGACCGCCTCCGGAGTACTCAGGTCGCGTTCAAGTGCGCTAAAGAACTTTTGGGAAAAGTCTGAAGGCACGAGAGGCTCAAGTATGGGGTTTGCCTCACGCCATTGACTCACCAACCGCTGCAGGCGCTCCCAACTCTTTTGTATACCTGTCAAACTTTCCCAAGTGAAGTTTAACTGACTTCTATAATGTGTGGTCAAAAACAAGAGCCGGAGAGCCATGGGCGAATAGCCGCGTTTCACAATATCATCAATGGTAAAAAAGTTACCCAATGATTTGCTCATTTTTTCATTTTCAATGCGCAAGAAGTTATGATGTACCCAGTAGCGAACAAAGGGTTGCTTACCACTGGCGGCTTCAGCTTGAGCAATTTCATTTGTATGATGAACCGGAATATGATCAATCCCGCCTGTATGTACGTCAATCTGCTCGCCAAGATAATGAACTGCCATAGCGGAACACTCGATATGCCAACCAGGAAAACTGCGCTCATGCCAGGGACTTGGCCAAACCATTGCTCTATTTTCACCTGGACGTTCAAATTTCCAGAGTGCGAAGTCGGTGGCCAATCGCTTTCCCGGTACCATCTCTACCCTCGCCCCCTCTTGGAGTTCATCAATCTTGAGATGAGCCAACTTGCCATAATCAGATAACTTGCTGGTATCAAAGTAAACGCCATCTCCATCAATCACGTAGGTAAAGCCGCGTCGCTCAAGTTCCAGTACCATCTCTAATTGCTGGGGGATATGCTCAGTTGCCCGGCAGCTAATATCTGGCCTCAGGTTGCCCATGGCATCCATACTGTGCCAAAAGTAATCCTCAAACTCGTGTGCCACATCCCAGACCGTTTTACCGTATTTCTTGGCACCCTTTTCTAGCTTATCTTCTCCGGTATCCGCGTCTGAAGCCAAATGGCCTACGTCAGTCACGTTTTGCACAAACTTGACCTGATAACCAGCGCGGCGCAGGGTGCGAACAAGCAGGTCATCCATAGTGTATTTACGCAGATGACCTAGGTGAGCGTAGTCGTACACGGTCACGCCGCAGGCATACAAGCTGACTTGACCAGGATGAATGGGTTCAAAATTTTCAATGGTACGAGAAAGGGTGTTGTAGAGTTTCATGGTTAGTTGGCGCTACTTGGTCCGCTTAATGTTTTTCTGTCTTGAGTCAGTTTTTGGACTGCTTTTTGCTTTTTTGATCCTGGCCCAACCGGCCCCTTCTTGGGACTACTTGGCATATCCACTTGCTGTGCCTTTTGCTGTTCTTCCATGTGCTTACGCTGGGCTTTTTGCTCTTCCTCCATCTTTTTCTTCTGCATGGCTTCCTGATACTTGCGCTGGACCACCTGCTGCTGCTCTTGGTCTAGTTTTTGAAATCTCTGATGCATTTTACGCTTGCGGGCAGTCTCTTCTGGACTGTCAGGTTGAGGCGGCTTCATACCCAGCCAGGTGTTGATCGAAAAGAAGCTTTTGAGAGCATCCAAAATATCATGAGCCGGGTTTTGAATCAACTCCTCTGCAAATGTCCCCACTGGACGTGGCGCTTTGCCTGGGCCTCCAGCCATGCCGCCCATACCACCAGCTCCGGGAAATCCACCCTGCTTCATTTTTTGGCCCATGGCAGCTGCTTGAGAAGTCAGTGGATTAACGGCCTGTTGAGATGTAGATTTTTGGGATGCAGCTTGAGCCAGTGCATTCTCGTCCAAATGCTCGCTCATGGCACCCATGCCGGTGTTGAATCCCCCGCTCGGTCTGGGACGGAATGATGGCTTGGGTCCTGGCATAGGGGTTAAATTTTTTTGTGTTGCAACTGAAAAATATCAAAACCGTCTTGGTCTGAGGCTGTTTGCGTTTGCTCTTGTTGCTTTTCTTCTTCCTGTTGCACCCGAGCGTGGTACTGAGGGGTAAGCTTAATTTCTTCTAATGCTTTGCGCTGGGCTTCAAGCTTTAAATCGTCTTCCGCTTGCTGCTGAACTGCTTGAGCTTGACGCTCTTGTTCCTCAGCTGCCTTGCGCGCAGCGTCCTGATCTGCTTGGTCTGGGGAATTTGCTGAAGAGCCATCATCTCCTGCAGCCCCACCTAGGCCGCCCATCAAATCTCCTAGTCCTCCTGAAGCGCCTGCGTCTCCGCCAGCGCCCTTTTTGCCGCGGGCATCACTAAGTAGTTCCTCTAGAATGTCTAGCGGGCTTTTTTGTGGTTGGCTTGGATCGGTTGTAGAGGCAGAAGCAGAAGCATCCTCCGGCGGCTGACTTGGATCAGTTGCCGGTGAAGCTGCATCATCTGCTGACAGAACAGGAGTAGTAGCTACAGCTGTGTCATCCGTCTGCAGTTGCGTTGGGTCAAGCAGTGACGATGGTGGAGAAATTACTGAGTCATTCACGGCTTCATCATACAACAGGCGCCCGGCGTGGTAAACCACTGCCGAGCGCCAGTTTGTTTCTATTTATACTTTTAGTTAGGACAGGCTAGATTGGCCACACCTATAATCTTACTTGTGGCTGGTTGGGTAGCCGTAGCTGGATTAACAGCATAAAGATAGTAAGGGTGGGACGCCCCATTTTTGAGATTTTGACCAACAAAAGCTGGGTGTAGGAATAAGTCGGCCATCTTGACATTGAATCTATGCTTGCACTGTGCAAGGTCTGGATTGGTTTCACATGCACCACAGAGCGAGGGTGATCCGCCGATGGCTTGACAGACTAGTTTCATGTCTACCCGATTGGCATTAAAGGAAGACGTCGGCCAATTAGCAGGAATGATGAAAGGTCCTGCGCCAGATCCAGCAGGGCCATTGGCATAAACATGAATTGATACTGTTTGGTACAAGTCTTTGGACATGCCAGCCCAACCCATGATGCTGGAGCAGGTAGCCACTGAGGTATCTGCAATTCCAATCAATGTTCCCTGGTCAGAAGGAGGTGTGGCTGTACCACCGCCGCTGCCACCGCTGCCGCCATTACCGGGGTCACCTGCTGCTGGCGTCGCTGTTGGATTGGCAGGATTAGTCACTACACACTTATTATTACCATTTTGATTAGTAACTGACATTCCAGCAGGACAACACTGAACGCGAACATACTTGGTGCTACCAGAGGAGCCAGCGCATTCAAAACCATCGTCAAGCGGATCGGTAATAGAGTCACCCCGGCAATCTCTATTGGCTGGACATTTGGTTAAACATTTTGCACCGCTACTCACAGAATACTTGTTTGTCCCGCAGCTTCGAGGTTTGATTCCGCACGGAGCATACGCCGTTCCATTCTCGCTGGCGGCGTAGCAGTATGAGTCTCCACCATTCACCAGATCACCAACGTCTTTACCTTTACAGACCGGTTGACTTGCGTTGGTATTTAGACATCTGGTTGCCGATGCCTGTGATCGGTTGTCCATCTGCTGACCAAAAGAAATGACCAACAAAATCACTAGTAAAATCATAAAAATGGCAACAAAGCCCGTTAAAAAAATTGAGAATATCGTTGGTGATTTTTTGCGCGAAGATGTGGATTTTTTCATTAAATAAGTATAGGCATACTGCTAAGCATTACACAAGTGACTGACTACGGACCAGTCAGTGAACTACACTCCCCGCTGCTTGTCTTGGCGCTTTTCGCGAATTTTGCGCAGCCGGCGAAACGCCTCATGTGAGGCACTAACGATGGCCTCGTACATATCGACAGCTTTTTTCTTAACTACCAAAATTTTCTTCCCAGGTATCACCAACGCATAGGTAACAATGTTGGCTGTTGGATCATTTTTTTTCTTACCCACTGTTTCTAAAAATACACTGATCTTAGTCACACTTTTATCACCAAACTTAAGCAGCTTGTCTGTTTGGGCCAACGCGAAATCGCGCAGAGAATTGGTAACTTTGAGGCGTTTGGATTCAACGACGACTGTCATGAGTAGACTCCTCTCCGTGTAGTAGCTACCGCTGCTTATGCAAAAAAACCGCCTCTCCATGATGTGGAGTAAGCGGTAGAAAACGATGCATGTTGCAGCAGCATTAGTAGATTTATACTAACAAAGTTAGACTGCGAATACAAGGATAAGCTCCAATTACAATGCGCGGCGACCCTCAAGTGCTCTGGCCAAAGTCACGCCATCGGCATACTCAATGTCTGCTCCAATTGGCAAACCATGGCCTATACGGGTAATTCGCAAGTTCTCAATCAACTCGGGGTGTGTTTCTTTGATAAACTCGGCGATATACAACCCAGTTGCCTCGCCTTCCATGGTGGGATTGGTGGCTATAATCAGTTCTGTCACGCCCGGCAG
>CAZSHY010000001.1:14940-35904 GCA_964607125.1 uncultured Pseudomonadales bacterium
AGTCGTTTAGTTATGTCGTGCAAGAACAGTTGGTCAGGCCCAATGTTATTCAGCGGTGCAATCGATCCATGAAGAACATGGTATCTACCTTTGAATGATTGAGCATTTTCCAGGGCTAAGACATCGAGCGGCTGCTCTACCACGCACAGCACTGTCTCGTCACGACTTGTGTCGTCACAAATGGGACATGGGTTAGTTTCACTAATATTATGGCAACTGCTACACAGCACAGTCTGTTTCTTGAGCGCCAGCAGTCGCTCAGCGAACTCTTCCAGTTGCCGGTCTGGATTGTGGAGCAAGTAGAACACCAATCTTTGGGCTGATTTCGGCCCAATTCCAGGTAACTTTTCAAACGACTCAACCAGCTGAGTCACCGCGCGCGGGAGTTTCATAGTGGTCATCGTACCTGGTGACCAGTCTTTTTGCAAACGCTACATCAAGACATCATGCCTTTATATGCCCTCAGTATCACAACGGCCGCGGTCCAGCCATATTTATCTATCGGCTCAAACACCAAATCTACGTTTGGTTGAAGTAGTTTTTCGTAGCCTGCGACTGGATAAAATGTACCGTTGTCCATTTTTTCTTTCACCCTAGTATTTACCTCAGCTCTTATGTGAGTAAATGAGGTCCCTTGACCTTTGCAGATTTCCTCAAAGTACGCTGTGAGCTGGCCCAAAAACGTAAATTCATTGCAGACTCGGTTTACTAATGATTCATCAACCACTGATGCCGACTCCTCAGCTGCCAACTCAAACTGTCCTCTGATCCAGCTCTCCAAGTCATTTATTGGCTTAGATTTTGCCTCAATTTCAAGCTCCTCCTTAGTTTTGTCTGGGCGCTTGGGCACTATATAGTAGTGCAAGGCACGATCAATCACCATTCTTTGCACAGATTCTTGATCCACGGCTCGCAGCTCGTCCTGTTTTGATTCACTGGCAAATTTAGAATTGATATCGGATATCACCGTAGCAAGTTTTATGTCTGGAATGCTGGTCACATCCCGGTCGGCTGGGTCGCTAGATCTAAACCTCGGGCTGGCTTCAAATTCAAAATCCAAAAAGTCCTGGGGTACGTTCAGAATCCTGAACATAAATTGTTCCAAGCGTTCATGGACCTCACTTTCTTGAGTAATCCACCTACCCAGATCGTGCAGTAAGGCAAAAACTTTATAGGCATTGAGGTCAATCGGGGGAAGTTCGTCCTTGGCGCGCCGTGCATTCATCACTCCCACAACTGGATCGGCGTACTCCAACATTGTCAGCAGATGGGTAAATACGTTGGCCATGTGCGAGGCTGGCTGCCGCTCAACTGGAATCCCATTGTGATCGAGCGTCCGAGTATATTTCCATCCTGTCAAAATCGGCGCCAGATCGTAGAGCGCCTGTTTAAGGGTGGCCACATATTCGTCAGTTACCCGACCATTTTGGTCATAAAGAGGTACTTGCGCCAGAGCTTCGCACAAGCCTTGAGCTACAAAGATAGTCCGCTCCACAATGGCAATCTTTTCTTCTTTTTGAAGTGCGTCATTGTATTTATCACCAAAAACCCAGCGGTAGGTCTCTTCATGAGCTTGCAGAGTTGCCTTGTCCAACGATGTACTAGCTACCATTTGCTGTAGATAAATTTCCACACCACCAGCACCGTCAATGAACTTCTGTATATCTGGAGGGATGGCAAATAAGTTGAGTGGTTTTTCCACCATGGCTACCACCCCACCTTTACGCCAAAAAAAACCAGCCGGGAGGCTGGTGTCTGAAATAAACTTAGGTTACGCCCCTTATATAAAGCGCGGATCTGAAGTAAATCTGGCAAAAAAAAACTAGTGTCTGGCACTAGAGGCAGTAGTATACCCCCTACACATTAGATATGCAACTTGTTATTTATGACCTGAAGAACTTGCTGCGCAATTTGGTCTATAGTTTGCAGTCCATCAATCACTACCCATCTATTTTCACCCGGCCGGGCAGCGTCCCCTTCTTTGGCGACGCTTAGGTAGGCCTCACGCACTCGCTGATGGAACTCAGGATTTTCGTGTTCAATTCTATCTTTGTCAGAAGCCTTCGCACGTCTTTCCATGCCAACTTCTGCTGGTAAATCAAGCAAAAATGTTACATTAGGATACACATTGTGTGTAGATAAATCATTCAGTTGTTCTATCATAGGTTTACCGAAACCTCTGACAATTCCCTGATATACCACCGAACTATCTCGCGAGCGATCCATGAGTACTACCCCACCTTTGTTGAGTGCGGGTATGATAACTTCTTCGTAAATTTGGGCTCGGGCAGCTTGAAATAGTAGCACCTCTGTAGTGTCAGCCATACCCATGTTCTTAGTAGACAGAACTACTTCTCTGATCTGCTCACTGATTGCTGTACCACCGGGCTCTCGTAGAACAATTGTTTCCTTGCCTTTGGCGGCGAGCGCTTCACTGAGTAAACCAGCCTGGGTGGTTTTACCAGCGCCCTCACAACCTTCAAATGTAATTAAGTAACCTGTCTGCGTTGTTGTCATAACCATACTAATTTACCATGATATTTATGAGAGTAAATGTGTGATTATCCACCCGGGCATGCCGGTAATTTGATTGAAGACTATGTGCCCCAGTGCTTTCAACTCATCATCAGTAAGTTTTTCGATCACTTCAAGTGCGATGTCACCTTGCGGAAAAACGTTGACCAGTTCACTTGGAATTTCAAAATTGATCCCAGCCTGCTGAATCATGCCCCCACCACCACTATTGGACCTAGCAATCACTTTGTTGCGGTCTGCCACTTGAGCGATAATGTTCGTGGTAGTTACTTTCACCCGATCAATACCAACAGAGTCTTCATATTTTGATTTCCGCACGATGTCTATGACGTTGGTATGGACCATCAACATCTGATCGTCAAAAATAATTAACTGTCTTAGCTCATCGTCTTGCTCAACCGGTGTTAGCAACAGTTCTTTATACCAATATAAAAAGACCTTTTGCTGCTCAGGGTCTTTGGGAAAGTACTCCAAACTAGATGGTTTGCCCAAAAGCAGTCCACCCTCGTGAGCATTAGCAGCACTCCCACTGCCGTCTTTAGTTCTTTCGTTACCCACCATTGCCGTACGAAGTGAGTGGTATACCTGCATGAAAATGAGCCGGTTGGCTTGAAGCTCATCTTTTGCGCCATCAGGCCAATTTTCTTGTGTCAATTTTGGAACTTGTTTTATTGCCTCTTGGTTACGCGGAAAGAGCGGGTGTTGACTTGCTAGATGGTAGTAGCGGAGCTCGTGTTTGGCCGGTCCGTCAACTGTATCGGTAGCGATAAAAATAATGTCTTTGCCTTGGTACTTTGATAGCTTAGTCATAGACAAAACTTTATTTGTCGCCTGCTTCCCTGGATGATTATCTTTGGTTTCTCCATCCTGAGGATCAACATAAACTGGTACACCATGAAAAAAACCAACAAGCGTTTTATCTTTCAACTCACCGTTGCCATTGGTAGTATGCGCGCACAAGTGATCGTAAAACTCATCGGGAGTTGGGTTTTGATTTGTTACTTTACGATCTTGGGTTTCAGAATCAAATGTGATGAGCTGGTACTTCATTTCATAAAGTTGGTACAGCAACATCACGGCCTTGCGCACACTTCCGCTGGCCAGGACAATTTCGTCGGGCGAATTATTTGACCAAAAATCTTTATCTGGCTCTGATAGCTCGTGGTTTTCTAAGCTGGGAATGACAAACTCAGGTGGTGTTAACTTATAAATTGGACCTAACTCAACAGTCATAGGCAACTATGTACCACAACTGCTTGTGTCAGCACAAGCTTGAAAATACAACTGGAGTTACTGTTGACCCGTGCTGCCAAAACCACCACGGTTGGGTGCAGCAAACTTTTCATGTTCTGTGAACTCAACCTTTTCGCGTTGGAGAATTACAACTTGAACAATTCGATCCCCCCTCTCTACGGTCACAGGTTGATCGGTGAAGTTGAATAAGGCGGCCCGGTACTCATCGTCATCACCTCGATAGTCCGAGTCACCCACGCCGATGCCATTAGCCATAGACAGGCCGCGTTTATGCAGTGAGCTGCGAGCAGCCAACAACGCCCAGTGGCTTTCTGGTAACTGGAGGGCAAAATTTAATGGCACATACCCAACTGTCAGAGCTGGAATAGTGACGGTCACTCTGGCACTGGCGTCAAATGCCGCTGCGCCGGCAGATTTGTACTCTGGCAGAGGTAACGACTTGTCAAATCTTTTAATACCAATGTTCATGACTGACTCTCGGGAGGCAAGACTGTGTATTCAAGTACCTTAACAGATTGAGTTAAATCGTGTACTTGATTAAGCCGGAGTTTGGAGTTGATCGGTTGGTCAATTAAGGGTACTCCAGCACCAAAAATCACCGGCTCGATAGTTAAAAACATAGTTTGGACCAAGCCCGCTTGTAAGAAAAGCTTATAAATACTGGAGCCACCACAAATTGCTACATTTTGGCAACCTTCACGCTCTAAACGCCTGAGTAGTTCTCCAGGATCTTCGTTAGTCCCCTCTGCTCTAATTACCTCTGGCCTAGGGTTTACAAATTCTTCAGGCTTGGAGGTGTAAATTAACCATCGGGATTGCCTGGGATACCGCTTAAAAGTGCTAAAGCTGGCTCGGCCAATTACAATCGCATCGGCCAATTTAATATGGTCAATGTAAAACTGCTTATCTTCTGGTGATGTCCAGTCGAAGGATCTCTCTCCAGCGTGGCGGGCAATTTTTCCATCAAGTGTTTGGGCCGCTAACAAAAAAACGTGCATGGCCACATAATAACATGCGCTGTCATGTTTGTATTTGGCTTATACACAGACTAGCTGATTCAAGAATCAGGCTGTATACTCGAGCCAACTATGCCACCACAGCCCCATATTATTCTGGACTACAGCCAACTCGCACCTCTGCTCGAAAAGTATAGACAGGCCGGTAAAAAAATTGTCCTCACTCAAGGCAGCTTTGACATGATTCATATTGGACATGCTCGCTACTGTCAGGAGGCCAAAAAGTACGGCGATGTACTGTTTGTAGGTGTGGATAGTGACGAGAAAGTCAGGGTTCGCAAAGGCCCAGACAGACCAGTTGTGCCCCAAGACGAGCGACTGGAGATGTTGACTCACTTTCGGTCTGTTGACCATGTGGTACTCAAGTCCCCAGCTCAACCCAAGTGGGAGCTGATCAAACTTCTCAAGCCCGACACTCTGATTGCTACTGCTCAAACTTACACCCCCAAACAAATTGCTGAGCTTAAAACCATTTGCGGTCAAGTTGTCGTGCTAGAACCCATGGCAACCACCTCAACTAGCGCCAAGCTGCGCCGTGTTCAACTCGGCATGGCCAAAAAAATGAGCGCCACACTGTCAAATAAGTTGATTAAGGCCATTGAGGAAGTACTAGAAGAGCTTAAAACTCAATAAAGGAACTCATGGATAAAAAAGCTGCAATTATCGTTTACGCCCCCATCATCCATCAGGGTTATTTACAATTGATTGAGCGTCATCCAGAAATTGACACTTTATATGTACTTGGGCCCGACTTAATCGGTGAATTCAAGCATTTGGCCAAAGAAATTCGCGCACTGACGCCTGATCAAATCGTCTCTAGTTTTCAAACACTGACTGGTTTGTCAAACGTACAGCTCTTGACCCCCGCTATGTTGACGGAGTTGGCGCATGCCAAAACTCCCCTAGTTGTGCCTCAGGAAGACATAATGCAGGAATTGGTGGAGAGATACCTGCCAGAAAATACCGTGGTCTTTGAAAAAACATTTTTACGCTGGGACAAGCACAACTCAGTTCAAGAACACCCAGTTTTGGCTGATGAAACCATCTCCCAAGACCAATTTGACCAACTTATGATGTCTCAGGCATATTCTGCATCCGCGCGCAGCGCTGATTGGTGGCGACATGTGGGAGGACTGATAGTCAAGGATGGCGTGGTAGTTGATGTGGCCCACAACACTCATTTGCCCACAGACCTGCAACTTTACATTGATGGAGACCCGCGCAACAACTTTCACAAAGGTGATCACCTTGAGCTTTCTACTGCCATTCATGCAGAAGCAAAACTTATTGCCCAAGCTGCCAAAGCTGGCATAAGCCTGCAAGGTTGTTGGATGTACGTAACGACCTTCCCCTGCCCGCCATGCGCTAAATTGATTGCTGCGGCTGGAGTTGGCAGGCTCTATTTCGCCGAAGGCTATGGCGTGCTGGATGGTGAATTAGTCATGAAAGATGCGGGTACACAAATTATAAGAGTCAAGTAAAAACTCTTATGCTGCTTCAATTTGTCTAACTGAGCTGCTCAGGCCGCTTGCCTATTTTAAACCGGGTTGGCTGATATTCTGGATCTTCTAAGTTTGGTTGAATGAACTGTGCATGCAGGTGAACAACGCTGCCGGCTGAATAGTTGGTATCTCCAAAGCGCATGGCAAATGCACCGCCAGGGACTTGGTACTCCTGCTCAGCCCACTGCATCATCTCAAGCAGCTCCACGCCGGAGGCGGGGTCTAGTTCTGCCAAAGATTCAATATGCTGTAGGTAGATAGCTAATAGATGAACCTTGGTGTGTTCATATGGCCACTGATTGGCGGTGAGTACCCAGAACTGGCCATGTTTGAGAATGGGTTGTTTGTGATACTTGGTCAAGTTGTCCAAACAAAACGGACAGTTGTCATCTTGAATAATTTGTTCCATGACTTTAAATTGCTCCTCCTCACGAGCATTGTCTAAGTCTACGTGCACAGCTTGTTTCATGTCTCGATCCTTGGCTAAACTGTTAAATGGCGACGGGAATATTTTTTATACCAGGATGAGGATTGTAATCTACCAAAGTGAAGTCCTCCCTGCGAAACGCAAACAAGTCTGTTTTATCTGATTTCAGCACCAAATCTGGCAGAGTCCGCGCTTCGCGCGCAATCATTTCCTCTGCCGCAGGAATCTGATCGACGTAAATATGGGCGTCTGAAAGACTGTGAACGTACTCATAGGCCTCAAGGCCGGTGGCTTGCGCAAGCATGAGTGCTAATGCGGCATACTGAACGAAGTTGGCAGGAACACCGACTGGAATGTCCCCAGATCTCTGGAACATATGGAGCGTGAGTTTGTTGTCATGTACCAGCACATGGACCCAACCGTGACATGGACATACCACCACCTTTTGCTGTCTACCCTCGACTCGGTATGTGTATTGAGGAATCCAAGGTGTGACAAAGTGAGTTCTCAGGTGTGGGCGCTGCTTAATTTGTTCAACTAGAAACTTAAATTGATTAAATGTTTCACCTTCGGCTGTGGGAAAATCATGGAATGCGGCGCCATATGAGCCTGGTCCCAGGTCACCAGTCTCAAGTCCACGCTTGCGGCACTTGGCCTCAGTGCCCCAAGGAGACCACCAGCTACAACCATATGACTCTAGCTCCTTGAGTGAGCGGGCACCGTTGATGAAGCCAATGATCTCGCCTATAGCTTGTTGCCAGATTGGCACGGCCATTTTTTTGGGATCCATATTGCGTTCAGTGATGATGGGAAAACCGTTCTCAAACTTAAAATGCAGCGGCCTAGGCGCAACGTATCTTATAGCGTCAACTTCTTGCTGAGACTTTACTCTAACTCCCTTGTCCAGTACTTCCTGGAGCAGGTCTTTATACTGTGTATCTGGCGTCTTGTGTGTCATAGCGCAAGCATACCACAACCCATATGTTTCTGTTAACGACTAGGAAGTTTTCTTGGCTCGCGAAGCCTTGGCAGTTGTTTTGGATGATGGTTTTTTGGTGGCGACTTTTTTCTTGGCCACAGCCTTTTTGGGCTTCTTTTTAGCCGCTGCCGCATCAGGCCTGGGGCCATATTTTTCAGCTCTTGCTGCCTTGCGCGCTTCTCTTTTGGCTTGCTGTTCTTGCCATTCCGCTGGGGTCATAACCTCACCAGGCTGTGGTTTTATCCAGCTAGCCCAGCCGCAAATTGGATAGGTACTACAACCAAAAAATGATTTGCCCCATCTGGTTGACTTAATTAAAACCTCACCCTTTTGACAGAGTGGACAAACTACATCTGGCACCGTTTGGACAATATTCTGGGTGTACTTACACTCCGGATAACGACTACAGCTTCTAAACTTACCAAATCTGCCGCTGCGAATTACGATTTCTCCATGCTCAGTATTTCCACAGTCAGGGCAAGTTTCACCGGTTTTTTCCACGGGAATGCTCACTCTCTCCGCATCCTTATCTACAGCTTTGAGCTTGAGTTCAAAAGGTTTATAAAAAGCGCCGACGACAGATCGCCACTCCTTTTCTCCCCGGGCAATTCTATCCAAATCTTCCTCCATCTCAGCAGTAAATTCATAGTCAAGAACGGTGGGAAAATGCAGTACCAAGAAATCACTGACGGTCATGCCTATGCTGGTGGCAAAAAACTTGCGGTCGGTCCGCTCAACATATCCTCGATCAATGATGACTGAAATAATAGACGCATAAGTACTTGGGCGGCCAATGCCCATTTTTTCAAGCGTTTTAACCAGCGACGCATCGTTAAAACGTGCTGGAGGCTGGGTGAATTTTTGAGCAAAGTTTTGGTCTGCGTAGAGCAAGGTTTGATTTGTCTTGACGCTAGGCAAAACCACGTCCTCACTATTGGGAAATAATCTGGTCCATCCGTCAAATCTTAGCACAGAACCCGAGGTTCTCACCAAACCAGAAGTGCTTGATCCTGAATCTGAACCAGTAAACTGGACTACGATACTTGTTTGATCGTAAACTGCTGTTTCCATCTGACTTGCCAAAAATCGGCGCCAGATCAAGTTATAAAGAGCTGCATGTCTGTCAGTAAACCTACTGCTGACGGAGCTGATACTGGCTGAATCCATTGAGACGTCGGTCACACGAATTGCTTCGTGAGCTTCTTGAGCATTTTTAGATTTATTGACAAAGTTGCGCGGTTTAGCTGGCAGGTATTTGTCACCATACTGGGCTGAGATAAATGCCCGCGCCATATCCAGCGCAGATGCTGACAGCGAAACTGAGTCCGTTCTGTGGTAAGTGATTAATCCCTCTTCATACAAATCTTGAGCGAGGCGCATGGTTTGTTTACTGCTCATACCCAACATGGTTGCCGCTTTTTGCTGGAGCGTGGATGTGGTAAAGGGCGGTAAACTAACGCGATTCCGCTCTGAGGTCTCTACTGATTTAACCTGATAACTGGCGGCAGGCAGAACTGATCTTAAAGGCAGCACATCGGCGTCAGAAGTGGGTTCAAATTTCTTGCCATTCACCTCTATGACTCGTGCGATCAGTACACCCTCAGTTGGCGGCTCAGTTGGTTTTCCATCTTTGAAACAAACCTGCTTAGGAGCTTGTAAATTGATATCCAGCGCCACGTCAACTTCCCAATATTCTTCTGGAATAAAAGCTTCAATTTCTCGTTCTCTCTCGACAATTAAGCGGAGTGCTACAGATTGGACTCGACCCGCTGACAGACCTCGGCGAATTTTTTTCCATAATACCGGAGAGATTTTGTAACCAACCAATCTGTCCACCACACGCCGAGCTTGCTGAGCATCAACTAAGTGAAGCTTGAGCTCCTCCGGGTGAGAAACAGCATCTAGCACGGCAGATTTGGTGATCTCATGGAATGTCGCACGCAAAAAGTCAGATTCTTGAAGCTGATTTTTTTTGGAGTTCTGCAGCAAATACTTAACATGCCAGGCTATTGCCTCCCCCTCTCGGTCAGGGTCTGTAGCTAGATAAACTTTGGATGCCTTGGCTGCTGCTGATTCGAGTACTGACAGTACTTTTTTCTTATCTTGATTCACCTCATATTGGGGCTCAAAACCGTTATCAACATCTACGCCCAATCCAGACTCTGGTAAGTCGCGCACGTGGCCAACTGAGGCTTCTACAATAAAGTCAGAACCCAAGTATCCTTTGAGTTTGCGTGCTTTGGTTGGTGATTCAACAATGACTAAGTTCATAGGTCGATCCGTTCCGCATTATACTACCATTGATTTCTAGCTCAGTCACAGCTTGAAAGATTTGCCCCACCGAGATTGATGCAGCTAAGGGGTCTGCCTGCAGATTCGCGATTAATTGCGGCAAATCTGAAGGCAACAACTTGAGGCAATTTATGACCCGATTGGTGATTGAAGAAGTGCTCTCTTCATTTGGCGCAGTTACCACTTTATCAGATAACGTCACACCCAGCTCTATTAAAATGTCGGCCGCGCTGTTTACCAATACCGCGCCTTGGTTAAGTAACCACTTAGTCCCTTGACTGTAAGGACTTGAAATTGGACCGGGCACAGCACAGACTGTTCTGACCTGATCCAAGGCGCACTCTGCAGTAATTAGAGTACCGCTTCGTTGAGCAGCTTCAACTACCACCACCGCCTGACTCAAACCAGAAATAAGTCTATTTCTAGCAGCGAAACCGCCTTTACTTGGCCTGACATGTGGCGGGTACTCACTCAGTAAACAGCCGTGTTGGATGATGTCCTGTCTGACTCGAGCGACCGTGGCAGGGTAACAATGATCAAAACCATATCCTAAAACACCGATGGTCGTGCCATTCAGCTGGCAAGCGACCTCATGTGCTGTCTGATCTACACCGTACATCACTCCAGATACTATAGTTGCCTTGGCGGCAACTAGGCCACCCACCAGCTGGTGGGTGGCCAGTCGTCCGTAGCCAGTCATTGAGCGACTGCCGATGACAGCTACGTTTGGGCATCTAGACTTAATCCAAGGCAACTCGCCGGCTGCTTGCACAAATAACACTTCGGGTGGGTCGTCGATGTTAGTTAAAGCTGAAGGCCAGTCTGAATCTCTTGAAAACATGACCCGAATTTGACGTTTTTTTAAAGCATTAAAATAATCAGTATATGTGTACTCTGATACAAATTTTTGGAGCGACTCCATCTGTTTTTTAGTAAGCGCTAGGTGTGACCAAAAACCTGGCCCCAGGTCCCAAAACTGAGTACTTTTGAGTTTGGCTTTTGTAAGGGTATCAAATACCCTCCTAAGTGTCCTTCTACCAATGCCGTCAACAGCCGCTAGCGCCGCTGCAGCGGCGCGCTCTTCGGGTGAAAATGATGTGGATAATTGTTGGCCCATGCTTAAGACTATAACCTGCCAACCTGACATTAAGCGTAGAGTCTACTGATTTGATGTTGTGTCTGTCACTGGTTCTAACTCTGAGTCTGAAAGTGGGGCTATCCAGTCGATAATTTGTTGTGCGATTGGAGCGGCTTCTTTGCTACCTTCGGCAAAAGGTCTGGCCTCCTCGCTCTCAACTAGAACTGTAATAACTAGTGAGTTGGGGAAATTGTGTACTTGAGTTGCCTTGAGCCAAGCCTCGCGCAGCGAGGCGCTGGCGGTTGACTGGGCCGATTCCTTCTCTGTTGCCTGTGACAAAGTTGGTATGCCAACCACAGCCCCAAACCAAGCGTGTGTCCGCCGATGACCTTGAGCGTCTGCCGCACCAAACTCTGCCGTTCCGGTTTTACACGCTACCGCACCGCGAGAAATTTCTTCAGCGGGTGTCAGGCTTGGATCGCGCTTGAGTTTATTGCGTTCAAAAAAGGGAAAAGCAGTCCCGCCAGTAGAACAGGCATCAAGCATACCCTTTAGCACAGTATTTAAATGCGGCTCACTGATACTTAACTCTGTACACAGAGATTGACTGGCCGCCTTGGGGTCGTTACCTGTAACTACCAGCTTGGGACGGCACATGGTGCCTTGGTTTCCAACTGTTTGCAGCAGTTGCTGAACTTGTATGGGTGTGACAAGTAAATTGTCCTGACCGATACCAAAGTGATAAGTATTGCCCAAAAACCATCTTTCGCCCAGGGTTTTTTCTTTCCATGCGGGATCAGGCACTAATCCATCGGCCTCTCCAGGCACTTCCACCCCAGTTGCCGCACCAAAACCAAATAATCGAGCCATTTGAGCCAATCGCTCAGGGCCAATCCACTCGGCTGCTTTGTAAAAGTATATGTCGTTACTCCGGGCGATAGCTCTTTGGAGAGAAATTGCACCTTCAACTCGGCCATACTGCGTGTAGTACCAATTGGCATAAGAGTAATCGTCTCCTATTTTGAGGGTACCTTCGTCTACGACGACAGTGTTTTCATCAAAGGCCCCGCTTTCCAATCCAGACAACGCGGTAACTATTTTGAAAATTGAACCCATTGGATATTGACCAGAAACAGCGCGGTTAAAAAACACTTTTTGGGGATGAGTCACATAGGCTTTGATCCGAGCCTGCCGAGCTTGTTCGGCTGAGGGATCAGTTTCAGTTTTGCCCAGATCATTACTAGAAAACCCTGGGGTACTGATCATGGTTAATATCTCTCCCGTATCAGCATCACCGATCAAAACAGAGCCTACCCGATCGCCCATAGCTTGCAAGGCAATTTGAGATAAGTAAGGATCAATTGTGGTAGAAATCGCTGATCCAGCTTGAGGGTTGGTCACAGATAGCACGCGCTGTTTTTTGCCTTGCGCTGTCACTTCAAAGGTAGTTTGACCACGCACTCCGCGAAGTGATTCGTCAAACAACTTTTCCAAACCCAGTTTGCCCACCAAGTCATAGCCCGCTAACTCCGGCGTACGCTGAAGCTCATCAGCTGTAACGGGACCTACATATCCCAGGACGTGGGCCATCGCTTCAGGATATCGTACTACTCTGCCAAGAGTAAAGTTGACAACAGATTGGCCATCACTGAGTTTGAGCAGGGCGTCTGAGCGAGTCAGCGGTTGCCTGGGACTGTAGAGACTATCTGGACTTGTTTCAAGGTAATATTGCGGCGAGTTGTAGGTCAATAGTTCCTGATAGCGGTCTAAAAAAACGCCTCGATTGGCCTGAATCGGAGTACTAAAAGCTCGATTTGCTTCCGCCAGTTGACGATACCAAAAACCGTCAATAATCTGCACGTGACCCAATCTTCCAAGTAACAGGGCGGCAAAGCCGCCCGCCGCCATACACACGGCCAGCAATCTGGGCTTCATAATCTTTTCCACCACTGCGTATCTAGCACTAGTTGGAGTGATGCTTCTTTAGATTTAAGTAATTCTCTGATTATGAGAAGGATGGCAATTATTAGTTGGGCTGAAGCAGCAGCAGTCCAAGACATCTGACCCAAGCTGCCGATTAGCAAAGCTCCTACCAAGCTGATTAATGCTTGAGCAAGTTGTCGCCTTTTATCAGCTACGCGCAGCTGCGATGCTAGTAGTGCTCCAGCCGTCACCAGTGCCGAAGTAGTCAGTGAAATGGGGAATAAATAAGCCATAAGCAGAGTTATGACGCAGATGTGAAGTACTTGAGCAACAGGCGGGGCGGTTCGAAAAATGCGCATAAGAATAAACAAAGACACCACTGGCAAGCCAACCACGCTTTCAATCAACAGTACCAATGTGCTGCCTATGAATGTGCCGATGTAAATAAGAATATTGCGTAACATTATTACCAAACCTCCACCAAGGGCGTGTCATAAAATGACACAAGTTGGTCCAAAACAGCTGTTTGTGTTGGTGCTTCTAGTCCTGTCTCCAGCGCGGCCACTGTCCCAATCATCAAACCGCTAGGAATTCCCTCTTGTCCTACCGTGACAACTTTTTGACCCAAATCCACTTTTTCTTGTCTATCTAACTCCGCCAACATGACTGATTTTCCACTCCCGCGGATGATCCCCTGCTGACCGGTGTCCGTTTGTGCCAAAATGGGAGTGGCTCCCAGCGCAGTCAGAAGTTGGACGCGGGAATCGTGTTCCCTAACTTGAGAAATTGTACCGATTAAAACGCCGGAAACGGTCACGATTGAGCCTTTTTGCACCCCTTCAGTAGAACCACCTTCAATAGAGGGATAAGACAGTGACAATACTGGACGAGTTATAAATCTCTGCTGACCGGAAGTTGGTGGTTGTGAAAGCAATGTCCGGAGTTGGTCATTTTCAGCCGCAAGTCGTTCAAGCTGTGCCAGTTTGGCCAGTGAAAGAGCGTATCTTTGTTCTAGTTCTTGAACCCGTTTGGCTTGATCGACCCGATTCACTATAGAAGTAAGCGGTGTGACTATGCCCCGAAGGGCTGCGGTAGTAGTAGTCTGGGCGCTCAAGAGTGAGGGCCTGACCAACTTGCCTAAAGTTGCGCTCAACCCGATTTGGTCAGCGACTATTAGACTTATCGCTACTGCGCCAATCCTGAGTGAAGCCAAATGCGCTAAGTTTAGTTTCTTCATAAAAGACCTAGGGCGGTGTCGCTGGTTGGATGGGTTGAGGCGTGGACTTGGCAGTGAAATTCTTGTGAAAGGACCAAAGCAATGCCTTCAACTTGACTCCCGCCACCAGTTATAAATATTCCCTGTTCCAATGCACTAGTCAACATTTCTGAGGGCACGTCAAAACAGAAAAGTTCAAGTTCATTAACCAACTCTTGAACGTAATCGCCAAAGACTTGTTCTAAAAGAGTTGACGCTACAACTACAGTTTTACTGAGTTGTGAAACTGTATCCTTGCCTCTTACGCTGTATTTTCTAAGCGCCGCGGGCTTAATTTGTTTGCCATCACTAATCAATGGCACTGTGCCCACGTTAATTTTAGTTTTTTCGGCTTCATGCCAACCTATCACGCATCCATGATGGTCTTTTACTTGATCTTGGACTAGCTGAGTAAAATGAACTCCGCCCCAACTCAGGGTTTTGGACCGAAAAATATCTCCACCTGAAAAAATAGAGGCGCCAACTGTTTGTCCACCAATATCCAAAACTAGATAGCTTTCAGTCAGTGCTGGCTGCTTAACCATACTCTTAACCAGCGCGATGGGCTGCGGCACAAGCTTGATTCTGTGTAGCCCGCTTTCGCGCAGAACGGATACGAGCTGTTCACGACGAGCAGGTGAAACATCACCAGGTATGCCCACAATACACTCTACTCCTAGGATTCGTTGCTGCCAGTTACCCACTGGCAAGACTTTGCTTAAAATTACTTTAAGGTATTGTGCCAAGGCCTCCGGATGGGCTACCACTCCTTGTTGGATAGGAAATATACAGTTCAAACTCGGTGGAGTTTTGCCTACCAGACTTTGAGCTTTAGCCCCGACTGCCACCACTGCCCCACTGCTTGTGTGCAAGACTATGCAGGTTGGCTCTTCAAGAACCACGCTGCCCCGCATACCGATTTTGGTAGTACTTGAACCAAGATCAATGGAAATTGGTGAGCCAGCCGCAATTAAATTCTTAACGGCCGATCTCGAGGAATTAAGAGATGACGGCATGGTACTAGTATATCCTACTTACGCAAAGTGGAAGTTACAGTTTGGAATCTTTAGCTGAGAACTAACTGAGGCTGTTGAGCAACTGAGCGGCCGATCGCCATTGGTTATCATCAAGTTTTTGCTGAGCTTGATCAATTTGAGCCAAAGCCTGCTGATTGGTGGCGTAGTATTCTTTCATTCCGGAAATGCGTTCCTTGACCAGGTCAGCTTTTAGCTCCAGGGCTTTTTCTAGCATGATCTCTTCTAGGTCAGGAATTAGTTTCTCTAAGAAAACCACAATTTTTTCTTGCTTCTCTAGGTCGTCCTTGGTCACAGACTTCACAATTACGTCTAACTCGGCCAATTCATCTGTGGTCAGCAATAATTTTACGTCATTCTCTAAAAAGTCTTCCCAAATGACTTGTTGCAGTTCATCAAGGAAAGCTTCTTTTTCCTGGTCAGTACCATCTTTAACACCAAGTAAGTCAAAAATGTTTTGCTCTTCCAATGTTTCAGAAGTTCCAGCCGTGGTTGTGGCAGCGTTTGAGGGAGTCACAGCGGCTGCAGCGGGGGCTGCGGTTGGGGCTGGAGCAGCGGGCATAATTGGATCTACCATAGGCGCTCGGGCATCATCTGTCAAAGGAGGCAAGTATTCATCCAAATATGAAGTAATTGGAGATGGTTGCGTCTGGTTTGGGGCGGCTTGATCGTTCATATTTTTCAAGTATAAAGGTTTTTTAGCAAATAGGAAATACCTACTTTTTCAGGTATACTTGCCCACATGGATAAGTACTTGCGCTCGACTATTGTGGCGTTGTTCCATTTTTTGTTTTTGGCCACTCCACTGTTTTTTTTGTTCACCACAGACGAGTTGTTTGAGTTTAACAAAATGATGTTGGTTTATGGAGTCACTCTCCTGATTTCCACCGCTTGGGTGGGCAGGATGATAGTTCAACGCGCAGTCATTTTGGTGAGAACACCATTTGACTGGCCGTTAGTTGCATTTTTTGGCTCTCAAGTCATCTCAACCATTTTTTCAATTCACCCCTACACTTCATTCTTTGGCTACTACTCTCGCTTCCATGGCGGATTGTTATCTACTATATGTTACTTAATTTTGTATTGGGCATTTGTCAGCACCGTTCGCAAATCAGAAATTAAATCTTTCTTCATATCCATGTTTGGTGCCGCCTTCCTCGTCAGTCTCTACGCCGTGATGGAACACTACGGCCATTCCGTGAGTTGTTTGCTGATCAGTGGCGGGCAAAATTTTGGCGTAGATTGTTGGATTCAAGACGTTCAAAGCCGAGTATTTGCTACTTTTGGTCAACCCAACTGGCTAGCAGCATATCTAATTATGCTCTTGCCAATGAGTTTAATTTTAAGCGCGACTAGTAAACAATCGACGCGCTGGGTATATGCCGGCTTGAGTTTTCTATTTTTACTAACTTTGTTTTTCACTCAGTCACGCTCGGGAATATTGGGTTTTGGCGTGGGCATGGGCGTTTTACTCGGCGGAGCTGCCTTAGCAGTGATTTTGAAGACCAAAGAAGGATTAAGTAAACCTGCGCGGGCTCTGACTTCCAGCTCCGTACTCAGACATTTAAGTCTATTAAGCATGGGCGTGATTACGGTAGCGACTATTTGGGGGCCGTTCAGACCGGTGTGGTCTAATCTGATTCCGGCTAACCAGTCAACTCCTGTGGAAATCACTGCTAAAGACACGGCGCCAGTCAATCGCCTCGATGTGGGCGGCACTGATTCTGGTGAAATTCGTAAAATTGTCTGGTCTGGGGCAGTGGCAGTTTTCCAGCGCTACCCCATTTTTGGATCGGGAGTAGATACCTTTGCCTACAGTTACTACCTAGATAGGCCGATGGCCCACAACTTGGTTTCAGAATGGGATTTTCTTTACAATCGCGCACATAACGAGTTCCTGAATATTCTGGCCACCACGGGCATTGTTGGTCTACTGAGTTACTGCGGAATGTTGGTTTGGTTTGGTGTCTGGTCAGTTAAATTGCTGATCAAACGTCAACCTGGAGAGGATACCTCTGAGAAAAAACTGCTGACGGTTGGCCTTCTATCTGGCATGATTGGACTAAGTATCTCCAACTTTTTTGGGTTTTCAACCGTGATGGTAGGTGTGATGTTATTTTTATGGTTCGCTTTGTTGACCGTTATGTGGGATTTGGGCAAACCCAATCAAGATGACGCTCAAGCTATGGAAAAGCGGCCTGTGCGACGGCCCGCAGACGAGTGGGATTGGAGCTGGTTGGCGGGAGGTTTTATCATAATCATCGCCTTGGTGGTGGGTGTAAAGTGGTATGGTTACTGGACTGCCGACATGCTCTACATCAAGGGAAAAAGTTTATTTGCGGTGGGCAGGTATCAAGAAGGCCTTGACCATTTGACACAAGCCATTCAGTTATCACCTTCTGAGGCTCTTTTCTACGACGAACTAGCCATGGACTATGCCCAACTAGCCGTGGCGATGAATGATACTGACGCTACCGCTGCCGCCACATTGGGTCAAGCTGCCATTGATGCCAGCGATAAAGCCATCCAACTGAATAGCGCTCATCTCAACTTTTACAAAACCCGCTCACGCGTGTTCATTACTCTGACGCAAATTGACTCGACGATGTTACAGTACTCAGCTCAAGCATTGCAAGTTGCGCTAAGCTTGGCTCCGACCGATGCCAAGCTGATGTATAATCTCGGGATTGTCCAGCTTGGACTAGAAAATCCGGTCAGCGGAATTGAGTGGCTGCAAAAAGCTGTCCAGGCCAAACCTGACTACGCTGCGGCCAGGATTCAACTTGGAGATGCTTACTTAGCTGCGCTCCAGCCGGAAAAAGCAAAAACTGAGTATCAGTACATACTAGAACATATTGCGCCCAATGACCCGCGAGCAGCCGCCAGCTTAGCTTCAGTGGAAGCACAGCTTAAAACAATTGAGCCATAACACAGATATTAAAGTATGAAAATTATCACCATTCCTCACCCAACGCTTAGAACCATCGCGGAGCCGGTTGTGGAATTTGACATCAACCTGAGGCAGTTTATATCCAAACTAGAATCTACCCTGACTGCTACCCAAAATCCCAAAGGCGTAGGCTTAGCAGCCCCTCAAGTGGATAAAAAGTTACGTGTCTTCACGACTGCGGTTGATCAACCCCTAACTTTTATTAATCCTGAAATCATCGGTCATAGTCAAACCTTGACACTCGGCCCAGATGCCGATGATCCCATTTTAGAAGGTTGTCTCTCCATGCCCAACTTATACGGCCCGGTACCGAGACATAGTTGGGTGGAAATTGAGTTTCAAACTCTGGATGTGACTTCTACGTCTGCTCAGACTATCAAGCAGTCGCGAAGATTTGTAGATTTTTTTGCAAGGGTAATTCAACACGAACTTGACCACCTCAACGGGGTTTTATTTGTTGATCATTCGCTCCAATATGATTTACCCGTCTATCATGAAAGAGGCAAAGACAAAACCGAAGAAGTTGAACGCTCCTTCTTGGAATTAATCTAGTTAAAATGACGAACACATACACCATTGGCATCGCTGGCTCAACTCAACACACCACAACCTGTGCCCAAGCCATTGCGGCTGACCCCCGCTTTGAGGTGTCATTTGTATTGACACCTTCGCCCAAAGCCCTGGGTAGAAAACAGATCGTCACAGAAAATCCCCTGCACGAGTGGGCCAATCTTAACTCTATCCCATCCGTGCTGATTGATACAAAAATCACGACCGCTGTCCGCAGCGAAGTTGAGAATGTTAATTTACTTGGTCGACCAATCGACTTTTTACTCGTGGTAGATTTTGGCTATCTGGTGCCCAACTGGCTCCTTGAATTACCCAAACTCGCTCCGCTAAACGTTCATCCATCTGCTCTACCAGATTGGCGGGGTAGCTCGCCGGGACAGTTTGTATTATTGAGTGGCGCCAAACGCTCAGCCTTCACTCTCATGCGGATGAGTCCGCGCCTCGACGATGGGCCAATTATTTGGCAAGAATGGTTTGATGTGAATCCAATCTGGACCCATGCCGACTATTACCAAACAGCATTTTCAATACTTGCTCCTGGTTTGGCTGGTCAAATAGCCGCGTACGCTCAGTCCGTGATAGATGGATCGCCCGCTCACACCTTGCAACCAGAGCTGTCACCTACCCCGGTTGCCCGCAGACTAACCAAAGAGGACGGGATGGTGGCTTGGCAGCGGGTCAAAAAATTAATAAATGGTGAGATAGTTGAGGATGATTCATCTGACTCGCCGTTGCTGCACGAGCTAACCAACAACTCTGGTCAGAGTTGGCTAGAGATCCTCCCGCGCGCTGCGCGCGCGCTGTCTCCTTGGCCAGGCTTGTGGACCATCGTACCCACTTCCAAAGGACCGAAGCGGATGAAGTTGCTATCTATTTTGATTGCTGAGGGCAAGCTTGCATTGGAGCAGGTCCAAATAGAGGGACAGTTACCCGCTGCATTCTCGGCCGTCAAAAATTTAATTGATGACTGAATTTAATTATTCACTCAAAAACTTGGAATAACTTAGAAAGGGTTTGACCTACAGAACTAAACTGCGGGTTTTTTCCAATGAGTAGTCACGCCAGCTGCCTTGAGCTTGCGTAGCACTCGGGTGGGAACGCGCATGCGTTGTTTGGCGCCATCCACCAGCACGGTAACCGTGTGTAGGTTGAACTTAAAACCGCGCTTAGAGCGGTTCTTAGCGTGGGAAACTTTGTTTCCGGTATGCGATACGACTGGGTATTTAAAGACGAAACTTGCCATAGGAGGGTGATTATAGCATCCATGTAGCAAAATGCCAATCTAGAGAAAGGTACGCTATAATGAGGACCTATGTTGTTCTCACTCCTCTTCTCCGATCCTCTCATATTTTTGGTTGCTGCAGGCGCGCTGATTATTTCCATTACCATTCATGAGTTTGCCCACGCCTGGACAGCCGAACAACTGGGCGATCCCACTCCCAGAACACAAGACCGCGTAACTCTTGATCCACGCGCCCACCTAGACCCAATTGGAACATTGCTCATACTTTTTGTGGGATTTGGCTGGGGTAAACCAGTTCAGTTTGATCCCTACAATTTGAAAAACCCAGTCAAAGATGCTGCTTTAATCTCATTGGCTGGACCTGCGTCGAACCTAATTTTGGCAGTTCTGCTAGCTGTCTTAATGAACTTTACGCCGCTTGGCCAAATGGCAGAATTAGCTCAAGTGCTATCGTATGTTTTATACATCAACGTCATGTTAGCTATTTTCAACCTTATCCCCGTGCACCCACTGGACGGTGGCAAAATCCTTGTAGCATTACTGCCCAAGGACATGGCCTACGAGTATGAGATTTTTATGCGCCACTACGGCACTTTTATGCTCCTGGCTCTCCTAATACCATGGACCAGCGCTGGCTCACCTGCTTCAGCACTCATTCAACCCATTATTTCAACCGTGGTCAGGTTTTTGATTGGGTAACATCTCATGCCCTACCGCGCACAACCAATTTCGGTGGAAACTTATACCCTCGGTGAGCTGGACACCAATTGCTACTTAGTTTGGGAAGAGCCGTCGTATGAGGCGATTCTAATTGACCCCGGTGATGCGGGTGATTTTTTGGCGGACCAGATCCGAGAGCGAAAACTGCACCTACGCGCGATTCTGCTGACGCATGGCCACTTTGAT
>CAZSHY010000001.1:35914-40169 GCA_964607125.1 uncultured Pseudomonadales bacterium
TTCACGGTTATAGCGTTCACCATGACAGTTATCACACGGCACATACATATCAGGCAGGAAGTGCATGGCCACTTTGATCATGCATTGGGCTTACTAGCTTTACGAGTCATATTTCCCGACGTGCCAATTTGTCTACATGCTGAAGATGAAGGGCTGCTGGCGCGAGCGCAGGCGAGCGCCGAACATTGGTTAAAACATCCAGTCGATCCTGTGCCCAGTGCGACCATGAGCATATCTGAGTCCTCGCAGTTTCATATCGGATCACAACTTATAAGCGTCATTGAAACTCCGGGCCACACTCCCGGCAGTTGCTCATTTCATATTTCCACACCAAAACAAGAGCTACTATTTACTGGCGACACGCTATTTAAGGCCGGTGTTGGCAGAACTGACTTTTCGTACTCAAAACCACTAGATTTGGAGCTATCTGTCCAATCTTTATTTGGTACATTTTCTGCTGATACCATTTGTTTTTGCGGGCATGGAGAGGTCACGACAATTGGCGCGGAAATTACCGGCGCGCAGGATTAACCAGCTTACTTCTTCTTTTTGGGCAATGGCAGTTCGGCCGCGGTTTTTTTCACAAGTTGTGACAACCAATCTGCGTCATCCAACTGCTCATCTACTAGAAAATACGACTTAGCACCCGGGTACGGAGGGGCTTCTGTAGGAGATCCAATATGCGCCCGGCCCGCCTGCGTGGGCTTAACATAGAGTTGATCGTCACAAACCAACGCCACCACCCTACCCTGTGAATACACCGCAAACTCACCGAACATCTTACGAGCGCTCACCCCGGGAACATCGGCAAGTTGGTCCAACAGAAAATCAATGGTGGCTTGTTTGGTGGACATACTGGTTATGCAAATACTGCTGATAGTGCTTGGTACTGGGCCTGAACTTGCACCCGCTCGTCTTCAAAGAAAATTTTTTGTGTAAAATCTCGCTGAAGCTTTTGCTGGACCCATTGCTTGTAATCCTGAAATTCAAGGTTTTCTGGCAAGTGCATCCAAGCAAACTGGAGATAAAAATCTGTGTTGAGATGCGCCAACGCGTCAGCGGTGGCGAGCACCTTGCCCTCGATAATTGTGGGCAAGTGGCCATCCTTGCATGAGTGAGGAGCGATGATTTGGTTCAGAACGGTCAAAATTTGAGCATCGGTGTATTGGGCAGTGAGCAGCACCTTGGTCGCCTCCACGCGGGAGACTTGGGCATGGTTGGGTGAGTGTCTGTTTACGAACACATCGCCAAAGTCATGAAGCAGAGCTCCTGCAATTGCTAGATCTGGGTCGGCTATGTACTTTTGAGATAATTGTTGAGCGAAGCGCGCCACCACCGGCACGTGATTTTGCCACATCCAGCTGGCAAATGACTGCTGCGAGTTGAGATATGCTTGTTCCACTAGACTGGAGAGAGAGTCATGTTTGGGCATGTGACTGAATTGTAGCATGGCTAACTGGAGCAATTACTCCTTAGCTTGAACTGGTTTGATGAAAAGTATAATTTCTTTAGTTCGGTCATTAAATAAAAAACATATCTGATTCTCTGGATCACTGTTGAGCAGATTTTGCCTGAGACTTGGAATTTCTCCATCGTCGTCTGTAAAGATAAAGGCAAAAACTAGGTGAATCGCTGTTAAGTACCGCCAACCTTCCGCCTTTAGTCTGAGCAACTCGGCCTTAAAAGAATCAGAGTCCGCATAGTAGGTGCTGTACTCGACCATTATTTTGGCTTTGTCCCTTGCCATCATCTCTTTGATTGCAACAAAGGCACCTTGGGGAGTGGTTTCGCGCTTTGTCATAAAAGTTTGTGCAATAATTATCTTTTCTTAGATTTTCTGATTAGGGTACCTTCAGCGCTCCAGAGGGCAAATTTAAAGCCCTTTGGCAAGTCGGGCAGAATGTTTACGTCATTAATCACTCTAGCTTACGCATCTAATCCACCTTTGTCGTAAAGTTTCTCCGCAAATTTATATCCAATTAGCTGTTGAAAGCTTGCGTCTTTTTTTGGGTCAATCTGCCCATTATATTCATTAAAGATTGCTACTATTTCTTCATCGCTCAAGACTGGCTTTGCTTCTTCGGTTTTGGGGGCATTATCGTCGTCTGGTTGACTTGGGGGATCAATTGACCAAGGGCCTCTATCTTCGTCTGGTTGACTTTTTTCTGGGGGTGCAATTGACCAAGGGCCTTCTGCTTCCGGCATCTCTGCTCCTGTTGGTATCTGATACTAAGGCCAAATGTACTGAAGTGAAGTCAGTTTTACAAGCCGTAAAAAAAGATGAGTGAGAGCTGGCTTGAAGGACATAACGTAAATCTTATTGGATGCTTGACAACGAGCAAAGACGTAATAAAATACTACTAGTATGAAATTAGGAAATATTGTCAACACAAATCAAAAGGGTCAACTGGTTATTCCCGCCTCTCTCAGAGCTGAACTGGGCATTACTGAGCATGTACCACTCCAACTTCTGATCAAGGGAAATGCTCTTTACCTCGTTCCCATCGTCGCCCTTATCACTTCCAATGAACATGATTCCAGTTACCTTGACATGCTGCAGAAAACTAAAGGCAGCTGGCGCAAAGACAAAGGTACTCATCTACAGCAGGAAAAACTTGAGTTGGAAGCTTCCGCGAAAAGAAAACAAGCATGGTAATTCTCGACACAAATATTATTATTGATCACCTGCGCTCCTCCACATCGCATGAGACTGCATTAATCAAGTTAGTCAAAAAGTATCCCAAATTATCGCTGTCAATATCACTTCTAAGTGTTCAAGAGTTATACGAGGGTAGCAGCACACGAATAGAAGACAGAGAGAAGGATTTATTAGCTACAATCAGCCCACTCCGACTGCTCCCTTACACCTATGAAGTAGCCAAACTGGCTGGGATGATTGCTAGAGACTTAAAAAAGCCAATTGAATTGGCCGATGCCGCGATAGCCGCTACCGCTATCTTAAATCACGCCGAACTCTATACCTTAAACACCAAAGATTTTGTCGCCATTCCCGATTTAGCATTGTTTTCAAATCTTGAAAACTAGCAGACTACTTTACCAGCTCAACCAGCCCACTGCCCATCACCTCGTACTCATTGGGAAAAGTTGAGGTATCAATCTTGATACCCGTTACGCTGTCAATGCCAATTCCATGTTTGGCGCCCACTTCTTTCATTTCATCTTTCAGCAGCTGGTGTCTCCCCCGCTCAGTGTAATGCGCCTCAATGATGGTATCTTTAAGAATTCCCAGCCCTCGAACGGTCATTTCTCGGCCATCACGAATCGTGCGCCTGTACTCCGAGCAGACCATCGAGCCGGCTGACTCCCCCATGATGAAATCGGCGTTCAATACCAGATTATGCAGCGCTTCATCTGACGTGATTTTATCGTACAGATTATCGCGCTGCCTGCCGCCATTCATAAAAATAAAAGGGTGGTCTGCTCTAGTCAGGTCGGCTTGATTGCGGGCATCAAGCAACTCAATTCCCTCTAGATTTAATCTTTTTGCAACCCACCCTTCGCCCCAAAGGCCCTCTTCGCCCTCTGGGACTGCGATTCTTGCGTAAGGTACATGTAATAATTGCTTGGGTTTTACTTCTGCCAGAACCTGGTTTATGAGGTCAATCAAGGCAGATACAGATTCTAAGTTGGGCTCAGCGCCGCCAAAAAGAAATAGTTTCATTGTTGTTATTTTGTCCGCCCCAGCGCTAGCGTTCTCAGCAGCGGGAACTCTGGGTACGCTTGGCCAAAAGTTTCTGATCCAAAATGACCGTCGTTGAGTACCACCTGAGTGCCGCCTAGTTGATCGAACATGATCCGCCCCTGTTTATCATCACAACTCCAAGGATCGTTGACCGAGTTGACGAAAATAATTTCATTTACATTCTGTTTGATCTTGCTCCAGTTGTAAGTCTCCTGAAGAATGGGGTCCTTCATTTGGTCGTCTGGATGCCGAGAGTAACCAGCCACTAAAATGGCTTTGGCAATTTTGGTATCAATATGTTCCAGGATGCTGAGGATCAAGGTCGCACCGGCTGAGTGGCCTACCAGAAGCGTATCGCTGTTAAAAGTATGTCGCTTAAGTAGTTCGGGGAGGAAGGTGATAATGGGCTCTTTGTTTATTGTTTCGTGGTACGGGACTGCCACTTGGTACCCCTCTTTTTCTAGTTCTTTGGCCAGCCATTTGTACCAATATCTATCTGGATTGTCCCCGGTACCGTGGAAAATGATTGCGTTCTTCATGGTTTGGATCATA
>CAZSHY010000001.1:40179-48415 GCA_964607125.1 uncultured Pseudomonadales bacterium
TGGGGGTTAAAAAGTGGCGGGAGATAAACTTTGCTCTTGGAATGTTACATAGCCAAGAAATTCTCCTAACGATACCTTCCTGTTTTGGGCTTATCTTTGTTAAAGTAGGGTACTGCTTCAGGTTGTCTCATTTGCCAATCTCTGTACAGCTCTGCCTTATATTGCGAACTCAAATATGCTTTAAGAATTGAAGCAATAGATTTGTATCTACTACCACTGGTAAACATAAAGCTTTCGGGATTGAAACTAAAAGTATGCTTTCCACCAGCTTCCCTAACCCTATGGTGAATGAAGTCGTCGGTTCCTGTAACAATCTCTTTCTCGAGTGGCGTTCCAACCTGCTCTAACAGTCTACCGTCTGCTGATGGCAGAATTAGTGAGTTTGGTCCATGTGGCCTAGAAAAGCCTGTACTCCAGAATTTATAGTCGAGAGCTAGGGATATCGACGTGCGCAGAATGTCACGTTGGAGAGAACCAGTAAATATAACTGGCGCAAATAGTTGGCCACCACTCTCAGCGTCAAGTTCGGTTTTTGCATGCTCCATCATGGAAGCCGCCCAATTCGGCTGAGCAAAGCTGTCAGCATCGGTAAGCAAAATAGGTTTAGTTTGATTTTGCTCTGATAAAGTGCGAAATCCTGTAATTAAAGCGTGGATAAGGCCTGGTTTTTCTTCGTTAACCACTTTGGCTCCCAGTTCATTTGCAACTTGCTCAGTACCGTCTGTACTAGCATTGTTCACAATTAAAACGTCCAAGGAGATGCTGCTTCTTGCTAAGCTGTATAACAAAAAGGGCAAGTTGCGCTCTTCGTTCCACGCACAAACTAACACGGTCGCTAGCGCATCTTTATTCAAAAGCTTGCTCCTGATGAAATCTCTCTGGCTATTCATGGGTTCGCTATGGCGAAATCTCTTGATTGAAGAAAATTCCATTAAATTTTGAAGAAGCTTAAGGCTGTTTAGATTTGTCCGAGTCCACTCTTTGTTCATACCATATTATATAGCATCAATAAATTTCACTAGAATTACTATAATTTGACTCTGCACTACCAGTTACCTTTTCTACTAGGCTCGTTTCAACCTCAAATCGCAACTTTTGCTCAAAATAAGTAGCGGAGAATGTGGGAACCTAACTACTCTAATCCTACAAGTGCGACCAATAGTGAATAAGTTAAGCCAAAAATTCCAATGTAAATGAAAGTCCACATTGCAGTTTTTTGTATATCAAGCCTATTTATATTTAAATCTGAAAGTGGATCTTTTACAGCATCAATAATTTCGTCAAATGATTTAGTTATTAAATACATAATGAGTAAACCACTTGTAACCAACGAGATTACGTTTGTGACTAATAAATTAGTTCTGAATAAAACAATAAATAGAGATGGAAAACCAATAATTTGAATTATATTCGGTGATTCTCTAATCAGAAAATAAAAAAAATCCTGAAGCTACTTTTGCCCGAAACAAAGAGATTTGACATAATATGTTTATTTTTTTAGACATTAATCAAATCATTTGCAGGGATTAGTGAAGGATGTTGGAACCTATTTTCTACTGATCAATTCCAATTTTCCAAACTCCTTTTTCTCGAAAAGCAGGAATCGTCTGCCGTCGTGCGGCATTTAATAGTGTTTGTGTGGATTTATCTGATTCTTTTGCATACTCACTCAGAGCCACAATGGACTGTCCCTTTAAGTACGCAATTCGTTTATGCAGAGATTCTAAAAGTGCCATCGTCAAAACTTTCTCCATCGCTTTTGTTTTTTTAGTATCCTGATATTCATGAAAACTACGATAGTATGCCTGCTTTTCTTTGTCTCGAATTATAAGAGTTGGAAAACCAGCTCGTTGAAGTTGGTAATTGATCAATACTCGTCCTATTCTTCCATTGCCATCATTAAAAGGATGAATCATTTCAAAATCAAGGTGAAATTGTGCAATCTTATCTGCAAAATAGACGTCCTCCTCACTTGAATACTCGACAATGATTCCCTCGATCATTCGTTCAAGATGTTCAGGAGCAGGAGCAATGTGAACACCGACTCGTACATATTCATTTGCTCCTCTGAATCTTCCAGCAATGCTGTCATTAATGTTGCCCATGAGCATTTGATGAAGGAGTAGAATTTTTTCTTTTGAAATCTCTTCTTGAGATTTATTACGGACATATTCAATCACCCTTGCCAAATTCTGGGCTTCGAACACTTCGCGTAAAGAAACATCACGAGAAACTTCCATTTCCAAAAGTATTTTCTCTGTTTCCTTAAGTGTAAGTGTAGAGTTCTCAATAGCATTGGAGTTAAAGACAACTTCAGAAATCTCAGCTTCATCAAGTATTTTGAGCAGGGAGCTTTTACCCACCCGCAATTTTTCATACTCTTGTTTTAAGGTTTTAATTCTCTGCTTGATGAAAAGAGCTGTGGCCATGTGAATAGTGTACTATATTCACGTTATTTTGTCAATATATCGTTAATTTAGTATTATTTTAGCTAAAATTCACGGTATTTTGCAGGGACTGGTGGAGGATGTGGGAACCTATTTTAGGACTACACATTAGCCACATAGAAAATACTGAAAATACATTTCATTTTGTGGCTTAGCTATTCTTAAAGTTTCTACATTTCCTGTTTCATACACCTCATGATAGAGTTTCAGCATTGCATCACTTGCTTCAACAAATGGCCTTGTGGGATAGTGGGGTATATTTGGCTCCTCTTCCAGGAAATAGGTTAGTCCACAAGGTATGTCAGGCAGTGTGATAGAAAATCGTCCTTGAATTCTCTCTGCTACTGCTTTTCTAGATAGTTGTGAGATCAAGTTTGGTGGAACCAAGTCCTCAATATTTGAGTTAGTAATTATCTGTTCGACATCCGCATCACTAAGCGGACGATACTCAGGATTTCGTATATCTTGCCATGCAAGAGTACGCTGTAGTGAAAGGCCCGTGGGGGATGTTACTGTCTGTATCGATTTTAAGATTTCAGCATACTTTTCAAACGGATCGCTAAGCGTTGAGTATCCTCGCTGAAATACGTTGGGAATTACGCTTGCAGAAACAATATCCATCAGCACAACTCCAAATTTTTCCTGGTTGCGATCATCTTGCGCAAACTCTTCTATTGAAGAAGTTACCATCTCAACTCCGCCTGGCCAACTCCAGTATCCCTTTTCTCGCAAATGTATTAATGTTTGGGTTTTCAACGGTGATATATCAACAAAAGTAACGGGGGTATGTTCGAGGTTATTAGCCTGCAGCCACCGTAAAACGCAAAACAGACTACTAGGATCGATGCCACCAACAACCAAGAGAGGCTTATTCACCAGCTGTCTTTCCTCCATTAAACTTCTCAACTTCTCGTCGTAAACTGCTAGTAGACCATCGTAGCCAGTACTCAAGCTTTGCGCTGTTTCAACAAAACCCGCAGCAGCAGCCACTTCGTCGGTCGCTGAAATTAGATCATATCTTGGCAAAGGTTGAGTGAAGTCGGCTTGCTCCAGTGCTCCAACCATTGTAATAAATGCCTCGGGAGTTTCGTGGGCAAACATATCCGAATACATTGCGGACACCCATTCTAATTCAGGTTCGCGACCAACTAGAAAAAGATAAGGCGCCCAAAATTCTTGAGTCGGATTAAGACTCCCAGGAAAACTTCTAGATTCCACTGCAGGTAGCATATCGTTTCTTTACTTAAAATGCACAAGAGACGAATTATACCTCAAGACGGAAGGGGCATGTCAAAAAAAGACTATAAATGGAAGATTAATGAAAAAAGATTGACTTATCAAGCTAAAAACCATCTGCAGGGCTACTTGGACTCGAACCAAGGCGGAAGGTTTTGGAGACCTTAATGCTACCACTACATCATAGCCCTATCCCACAGAAGGTATAGTATACTAGACTAACTCATGAAATTCCAAACCTACCTCGCTATCGTCCTGACTCTGGCCGTATTTGGCATTGTCGGGTTTGGCGGGTACTTCGTCATGCAACAGAACCGGATCATGGCCGAGCTCAAACGCAGCGCCGAGTCGCCATCCACGCCTGAAGACAGCGATGCTGTAGACTCCTTAGCCGCAACGGACCAGCCAGGAGCAATTCCTGACGACCTCACCAGCGCCCCCCAGCCCAGCTCGTCTCCCCTAGCTAGCCCCTCACCCATGGTCGCCAAAAAAGCGGCGGTCGTGATTTTTGAGGCTGACGGAGCGTTTTCCACTCCTGAAAAAACTCAAATTGGCTTAAATGTGACCTCGCCATATCAAATGTACCACGATGGCAGCACTGGCTCAGGCTCGCTCTTGACCCTGACCATCCGCCGCAACACCAACCCCTCGAGTAGTGGCACGTACCCTTACTCTGCTCAGGCGGTTTTTGATACCGGAGTCAATGAAGGTTTCCTGATTCAAGTCGATGGCGGCACAGTCGATTCCGGTGGCCAAGTTCAATTGTGGGTGCCAGAGTGCATGGTCAAATGCCAATTCTCACCCGAGTTTCAAGCAACTTACCCAGAGATAGTGGCCAAAGCTGGCAACTAGACTCTGATTCACATTCCATTATATTCTCTGTATGATGACTGCAGCGCTGCAGTCTGACGGATTTCTCTGCTCGCAATAGACCTATGCCCGAACTACTTGATGCCGCCCTAGTCAAAATCTTACATAAAGACAAGCAAATCCTGGAGCAGACCAAGCTGCCCATCGTGACTGTCTCAGCGACTTTTCGTGAAGACCTCAAGAAATTTTACGGCTTTCCCGATAACGACTCCACACCAGATGTGGTTTTCTCTCGCGCTCACTACTCTATGACGCTGGGAATTGCTCTGACCGCATGGCAGGACTCTAAAAAAAGTGCCGGTTCTGGACCCAAAAAGCGTCTTAGCCAGATATCGGTCAACCAGCAAGTCGCCTGGGCAGTCGACCCGACCAACTATGTCTCGCACCAGGATTGGTTGCCTATAAGTATTTCCCAAACAGTAGGCGAAACATTGGCTCGCCACTCGCTACTGAAACTGTTTAAGGACGTGATTGACAGGTTTGGCCGCCAAAAACTGCCCATTATTGACAGTATTACTCCCCCCCTGCTGTATTTAACTCAACGGATAAATCAACCTATTTTAAGCATGCACATCGCTGCGGGCAATGTGTTGGCAGCCCAGGGCAAGACTGTCCTCCAGGTGATTACCGACCCACATGTGCGCTACGACTACTTAGTTCACGCGGAAAAACCCAACTTTTTTTACTGTGTGTTTGACGAGAACACCAAGCTGGAGCTGCTAGAAAAGGCGCAGATCGCGGATATGCAGGTCGACCCCAACCGGATTTTTGTCACCGGCCCACCCATTGACCCACGGGTAGTCGCGGTCAGAACCAAGAAGCGGGCGTGGCGATCTGGTCCACTCAAACTGTGCATTACCACCGGCGGACTGGGTACAAACAAGGACGAAATTGGGCAGCTAATTCAGAACTTATTGCCAGAATTGCGCAAGAAAGATACTCAATTACAGCTGCTAGTGTACGCCGCCACCCATGACGATATTTCGGATTTGGTTCGGGACATGGCCAAACAAAATCGGGTAGCTGTGGGAGAGCTGGATGACGTCCATGCCAAGCTGCGGATTTTGTATCATCCCCAAATTGTGGATGCCAATGAGCTACTGGTGCGCTACGGCTTCCCCTGGGCGCACGGATTCGTGACCAAGCCATCGGGGGATATGGCCTACGACGCCGCGGCCGCGGGGTGTTTCATTCTCACCCTAGCCGAGTGGGGCGAATGGGAACATCGGATTAGAGAAATTTTTGAACAAAAAGGCATCTCGCGAAAAGCGAATGTGGAAGAAATTGTGCCACAGCTGAACGTGCTGCGGGCTGCCCGTGGAGGTCAATCTTGGGTGGAGCAAGCCATGCTGGCGGCGTTATCCCTCGAGCCGTTGTTTTTGCGAGGGAGTGAGAGTATTATTGAGACGTATAAGAGAGTTAGTGAGGATAGTAATGACTGAAAAAAATGGAATTAACATGCTTTTTGCTCCTCAAGAGGAGGAAAAGAAAAAACTGAATGGACTTGGTTTGCGGGACATTCTTAGTCGTGTATTGGCAGGACGAAAAAAAGATGCGTCCAAGCCTGCAAAAATTGAAACGCCACCTACCCCAGATGCAGCATCTAACTACGATTCACTCCTGAAATATACTCCCGAAGAAGTACTAGCTGAATTACAGGCGTCTGGTTTTAGCATCGCAGGCAAAATGACCGAGGCTCCGACATCTTCTGAAACAAAGCGAGAAGTCCCACTATTTATTCAAGGTTACAATTTAAAATTAAACGAAGCTCGAACAATCAGACTAATGGCAATCTACCTCTGGCCAGATTCAAGAAATTCAAGCTTGAATGGTCGCCAAGCCTTGATTCGGGAAACGATATATGGAAATGGTAGTAGTGGGCAGAGTACATTTGAAATTCTAAGCAGTTTTCCGACGGATTCTCCAGAAAGTAGTTTAGAAGACATAAGTAAAGCAGTAGTAAGTGTCTATAAGACTACTGAAGGACTTGATGCTGAACCCGACGAAGATTTACGTCAGTCAAAAATAGAAGAAATCATAGTTAAGCTTAAAAATGCGTTCCGCGATCTCAACAATTTATCTGTTGAAAATTTTCCCAAAGACAGTGCTGCAAATGAAAAAGAAATAGCTCAAACGTTTAAAAATCTAATGGCCGAGCTAGGTGTAACTACACTTGAAAAACAAGAGGCACAAGAAGTTGTAACAGCTGAAGCTCCTCCAAAAATCCCCAAGCTTGATTCTCTCCTACCAACTGCCATGAGAGGAATAGAATACAGTCCTGAAGAAATTGAAGAACTGATGAAGCAACCAACTTTTGAGTTACTAGGGTACGAGCCAGGTGGAGATAGACAACGCAACCAACCGGTAATTATTTTTGGCTTTAACCACAAGTCAGGAGAAAATACTGTTCGATGGTACGCACGATATCATCCAACCCATACTGGAGATCCCTATGGTGCCGGAAAATTTGACGTAGTCAGAACAGAAATATCTTCTTCTGGCGATCAAACAGAATCACTCGAGCACAGATTTGAAGTTGGACTTTTTAACATTAGCACAGTGAAAGCGGCGGTTACTCAGCTGCTTGAGTTTCAAAGACTGTACTTGGAACAACAAGATAATGTCGAAGAAATAGCTTCCCAAAATCCGTCTGAATTGCTGGGAAGAGTAGTGAAATACCCTTATACATCAATATCAGACAAAATGTTTATGCAGACGCGCGATAATAATCAACCGTAAGCGAATTGGCAATCTCCCCTACTTCAGCTTCTTCTTCATCACGTGAGGGGTAGATGCTTTGCAGACTTTGCAATATTTGTTCAAGGGAAATGTTGACTCATTTGTTGTCTGCTTCTTGAGCTGCTCATTCATCTTGTTGTATTCAGTGATGTAGTTGAATGCACCACAGACTTTACAACCGAGACCGGCAGATTGACGTGGACCTTTTTTCTTTTTTGCCATACTAATCCTCCAAATTTGCGAAGAAAGGTAGTATACCACACAATTCTTCTGGAGCCATCTCAGGGATTCGAACCCTGGACCTACGGTTTACAAAACCGTCGCTCTAACCAACTGAGCTAAGATGGCACGTCAATTGGCCAAGACCGCGTCGTGCGGCTAAGCCTTGACCGACGTCCTGATTATATCATTGACTCCTGCCCCGCTCTAGGTGGGCATGCCCGCTGGCACGCTCAAGGTCGGCAGGGAAATTGGAGCCCGCGCGGAATCAAACACCACATGTCGCACGCTTTCCAGCTTCCTACTTAGTCGTTGGCCGATTTTTTGCAATGCCGCCTCAACTGCCTTAAGTTCCGTTTGCACCCTAGCTCGTCGTTGCTCGGTATGAGTTAGGATTGGCCGCAGTGAGGGGGCGGTGGTTGGTCGAGCGCCTACTGCAGTGGTGGTTTGAGCCATCGCCAGCTGCTCCGCTTCCAGTTGGGCCGCCAACTTGGCACGACGTGCTTCCATAAAGATATAGAGCAGCTGCAGGTGTCGCTCTAATGTCGCCATGGCACGGCTGGCTTGACTAGATATATCTGCTCGTCGCTCCTTGGCATCTGCAGTATCATTGGCCAGCATCACCGCGATTGGCACGGCCAGGGGTATGACGGGAACACCAAACTGCTCAAGCTTGAACTGCTGGGCAAATTCTTCAACCATAGCCAGCATCAGTGGCCGGAGCG
>CAZSHY010000002.1:0-4513 GCA_964607125.1 uncultured Pseudomonadales bacterium
GATGCCTGTTCCAGCATTGTTGGTCGATTGGTTCCCAGTAACCTGATTATTGCTTCCGTTAACCACTATGCCGTTTGCCCCGCTATTACTTACCGTGTTATCAGTTACAGTATGGGTACCCGAGTTTATATACATCCCAACACCGCCAATATCCGAAATTGTATTTAGATTTATAATTAGGCCCGTTGCTGATAGGGGCGAGTTAATGCCGGCGTTGTTGCTCAAAGATATTGTGTTATTACGGATTTCTACATCGGAGTTATTCATGCGTATACCATCTATTTGATTGCTCGTAATAGTATTGTCATAGATTGTCACAGATGGTAACGAAGCACCTTCGGTAGCATCAATTCCAGACCCGCCGTTATTTGCAATGATGTTGTCGTGTATGTCTGTTTGGCTATCTGAAAAAGCCTCAATGGTTATGCCGTTACCAGCATTGCCAAGTGGGCTACCATTTACATCCACGCCAATTCGATTGTTTGATATGTCGGACACACCATTACCCCCAAAAACCCAAATACCCTCCAGATTATTGCCACTTACTAAGTTGTTCGTTACGGTGGTTGGGGCAAATCCAGCACCCGTAATACCAGATTCGTTTGGAATTGCAACTGTTCCGGTAATATCTACGCCAACATAATTATCATCTATTATCATATTCTCCACACCATTCTGCGATATGCCAGATGCGCCCCCACCGGTACCTCCACCCACAATATTATGCCTGACTGTAGCCGTGCCAGAATACATACCGTTTGATCCAACAAATACACCAGGCCCAAGAGACCCGATAGCGGCCGTACCAGTTGCATCAGTTCCGAACAGGTTATTCTCAACAAGTATTGTTCCACCCCCTTGGACACCAAAAACCATTCCCGATATAAGGTTATTACTCACAGTAGTATTTATAACGGTACCACCATTGTCGTAATGTAGTATGCCACTCGAAAGTTGCAGTCCGCCTGGCGCCGAAGTGCCCGTTGGGTCTGTACCAATATAGTTACACTCTATTAATACGTCCGTTATAGTTTCTCCAACATCCGCTCGAACCATAATGCCGTCAAAGGTACCGTTATCGATTCTGTTTATTACCATGCCACGGATAATTGAATTGCTAGCTGCCGTATTAACAAACCTTAGTGCACCGTCTTCTGCCGACGAAGGTCCGGATAGATTTATAGCATTGAGTTCTATTAAGAGATTGTGTGGTGTGTTGTTAGCAGCCGGTAAAGTTGCCGGTACTAAAGTTCCGCACGTCGCATTGGGCTGGGTTAAACCGTCGATTGTAACTTGATCAGTTATATCTGGGAGATAAGTAGTAGGTGTAATTGTATGTGGACCAGCACCGGCAATATTAAACTCAATCGTGTCAGCCACACCAGGAGTTGAATTGGCATCAATAATAGCCTGCCGTAAAGTGCCGGCACCAGCGTTAGCAGTAGACGTAACGGTATATGTAGCAGCCTTTGCTAACTTAGGGATGAAAAGCAATACTGAAGCCACAAAAATAACACCCAATACCCTATACACAAGAACTTTCATAATTACTATACTATTAGATTTATCCTAAAAGCTCAATACGATAATTAGCAGTCTGCTTGTTTAGCCGTAGCAGAGTTGAGCTTAGTGAGATTTGATTGGTAAAGCTCACCCTCCTCGCTAACTTGTCGTTTATATCCATCCTGTTCGACCCCTCCGTTCGCACGCCAATATTCCTCTAGGTCCTTAAGCTTCTGACTATGTCGCTTATTCTCTTTGTTGTATGAATCAAGTAGCTTAGCCCTGCTGGCCCTGGCTGCTACGCAGGCAGGTGAAGTACTTTTTGAATCTTTAGCTTGTGCTTGCTGGGTTGATTTTACTATCTCTTTCTGAGCAGAATCTTGAGGCCCCCTGTTATTAACGTCTACTTTCGCCTGAATGCCGTTAGCCTTATTGACCTTCTGTTTGGTAATTACGTACAACGAACCACCAGCCACCACCCCAACAATGACAAAGGCTGTGATCGCAATCATTACTTTTTTTTGCATAATTTTTTTGAAGCTAAATACAGCCAAAAGGTGCCTCAATGCAGTCACTCTTTATTAAACCTATATTAAATCTAAAGTTTTTTGCCATATACCTATTCTAACAAATAATTACTATCAGCAACTCTTTAGCACCTTCTCGATAGCTCGTAACAAAAAGCAATTCAAAAAACCCGGCAAAATGCCGGGCTTTTTGAATGGTCGGGGTGAAAGGACTCGAACCTTCGACCTCAGCGTCCCAAACGCCGCGCGCTAGCCAACTGCGCCACACCCCGTCGTCCAAACAACACTTCAGTTATTAAAACAATTATAACGAATTGTTTATCTTATGCGCGTATTGTTTACCCTCTCGATTTGCGAAAAGTATTTCACAAATCGGTTTGGAAAAACAAGTTAGAATATTTTTAAGTTTCCCATCGATCAAAATTGGAAATGGTTTTGATCAGGAAGGAGAATTGCTATATCTACTGTAGTAATTAAATTACGAAAGTTACAATAGCAATTCGACGTGGAGGGCCATCCGGGACTCGAACCCGGGACACTCTGCTTAAGAGGCAGATGCTCTAACCAACTGAGCTACTGGCCCGTCAAAACGGAAATTATATTATACAAGACAGTTCGCCTGAGGTAAATGGTGCGCCAGGAGGGAATTGAACCCCCGACCCTCTGTTCCGAAGACAGATGCTCTATCCGCTGAGCTACTGGCGCATGACTGGTATTATACTGCTTGCATATTTATGCTGCATGTGCGAACTAGCCTTGATGCAGTATAATCTATTCATGGATTTAAACTACTACCCCTACATCGATAAAGTACTCAAGTTTTTAAACTTGAAAGAAGGTCTGCTGAGTCGCACTCAGTACACCACTGAGGATGCGTTTAACCGCCCATTTATAACTATCGCGCGTGAGCCTGGTAGCGGCGGTGCGCCGATTGCCCAAAAAGTGGCTGAAAAGCTGGGATTCGAATGCATTGATGAACAAATTGTCGACGAAATTGCCAAATCCACTCAAAAGCGTAAGGCTATTATTAAGGCTGTGGATGAAAAAAGCCGCACTAGTATTGAGGATGTGATTCATTCACTGCTAAATACTGAATATATTGATGACATTACCTATGTGACTGAATTGGTTAGAGTCATTTTGGCCTATGCTTACCACGGCAATGTGGTGCTACTAGGCCGCGGCGCCAACTTCATCACTCCCTTCGCCAAAGGTCTGCACATAAACATTACTGCGCCCTACAAAGTCCGAGTGCAGCGTGCTATGGACTACGAGAATCACAACCTCGCCAAGGCTAAAGAGGTTATTGCCAAAGTTGAGGAAGAGCGCAGCGCCTTTGTGAAACAGTACTTTAAAAAAGATATCAACAAACCCAACTCCTACGACTTGACGCTCAACACCAAGTATTTCCGCGTAGATGAGGCGTCGGAAATCATTGTTACCGCCTTTAAACAAAAGTTTCCCAGTCGCTTTGGTTTGAAACTAAAATAAGGTACAATATGGCTTCTTGCCGAAGTGGCGGAATGGTAGACGCGCACGCTTCAGGAGCGTGTGAAAGCAATTTCATGGAGGTTCGAGTCCTCTCTTCGGCACAATCTTAAGCTATGTCACTGCGTGACGCCTCTCTTTTGGCACCAAAGTGGAGACATCAGTTTCGCAACACGTCTAATCTAATAAACCGTTCTACTTTTTTATCGTTTTGTAAGAGTCATGGGGGCCAACAAAGAAGAACAGGGCTGTGTCTTCTTGATCTGACCAAGCAAAAAAGAGGCGATTGCTGCGATCTATTCGAATAGTCCAAATTTTTACACCGACAAGTTTTTCAAGATTAAGAGACGGGTGCTTGGGGTTGGAAGCAAACAATTTAATGATGCGGTCAATTGCGTCAATGCGCTTCTGATTGAGTTTTGTAAATTTGAGATATGCTTTATTAAAACGAGGGGCGAAGTATATTTTGGGCATATCTACTTCAGATTATGAAGATAGGAGATTGCATCTTTTGCGTTATCAAATGTTTTTCCCTGACCAATTTTGTAGTTTTCTATTGCCTCTTCAGCCATGGCTGCAAATTCAGGGGAGATATCATATGAGGGTTTTGCAATCCCCGTGACAAAGGCCCCAAAAAGCATCCTGCCGAGTTCTGAAACAGTCATCCCATGTTCCCTAGCTTTTCTCTCTGCCAGCGACTTAAATTCAGGAGAAACATTGAACTTAATGAAATTAGATTTTGTAACTTGAGTAATATTCATAATGTACCTATTATATACCTTAATGGGTACCTGTCAACACAATGTGCAAGTAGCGGACATTTGAGAGTTATTTGTATTCCCACAAATTGCACGTTTGCATTGCAGCTTGTATTTGCCAAAAAAGCCACTCAAATTCTGGTGAAAAAAATGTATTATGATGATACAATAACGTGTCTCTGATAAGCCCAGGTGGTGAAATGGTATACACGTACGCTTGAGGTGCGTATGCCGAAA
>CAZSHY010000002.1:4523-14401 GCA_964607125.1 uncultured Pseudomonadales bacterium
ATTGAGGTCCGACTCCTCAGCTTGGCACATATTTTTAAAGCGGTGTGACCAGACGGACTCATAGCTCAGTTGGTTAGAGCATTCGGTTTACATCCGAAGGGTCAGAGGTTCAAGTCCTCTTGAGTCCACCCTCTCATTCTGGTTGCAGTGTGAGCATTCTGAGCTATAATTACCCTTGTTATATTTGAATGTACCTGCGGGCGTAGTTGAGTGGTACAACGCCTCCTTGCCAAGGAGGAGATCGAGGGTCCGATTCCCTTCGCCCGCTCAAGTGATATGAATTTATGTTTAAATTATGAAAATTCTTGCAAAAATATTAGGGTTGGGCTTTTTTCTTGGGGGATTGTTTTATTTCGCTAACCTTTTTTCAAATGGTGGCGCCACAGAAAACTTAATTGAGCTGTCTCTTAGACTAATTAATGCCATTGTTTGGATGGCAACAGGATATGGGTTATTGAGACTTAAAAAATGGTCACTGTATGGTTTCGGCGGAATGATTTTGTTATATGTCGTTACCAATTTTTATAATCTTTTGTATACAAGTGCGCCTTTAGAAAAGTTGAGTTTAGTGGTTCCCGCTACTCACATTGTTTTGTTTTTACTGTTTTTTACCAATAAAGATAAACTTTTTAGCAAGTAGTAAGATCAATTTCTCACCCTCTCAGCCTCAATGCCGCTCTTAGTAGCGGATTGCCCAACATACCCAACCTGTTCATGATTAGCCACGCTGTTTGATCGTCATCTGGCAATGTCTGTATCAAACTACTAGCGTTAAGTCCGTGATTAATTGGAAAAACCGGCAGTGCATATTGGATTAGGGCGCGTTGATTATTCTCTGTTTCAACTTTAATTTGAGGTACAATTCCCAAACGACGGTATGTGGATTCGCGGAATCTCTCTCCCTGGGGATTATTGACTAATTTAATCCGATGTTTAGCCAGGGTCACACCCAAAATGTCTGACCAATACTGCAGTCCAGCGGCACATGGCTTGAGCTGGGTGAGGGTCTCTAGGACTGCCTTGCGTTTAGAATAATCATGTAAAAAATCACGCCGTAAATTTAGTAGCGCCCATCGGCCGTACTCAAGGATGCTGACTAAGACTTGTTCGGCAGAATCCGAGGTGCCCACATAGTAAGCCTCCAGTCCAGTTGCGCCTTGATCTATAAAAGGGTTGCGATGGGTGGTACTTGTCCTGACTGTTTGCCAGGCAATGGTGTTAGCAGCTGTTAGCTCTGAGGGGAGTTTTGTTCTGGCGGCGGCGAACTGGTCAACCACCCAAGATTCAAAGGGGCATGGCTTTTTAGCGAGATGCTGTTGCCAAACTCGGGTGAGTTTCGCTCTGGACACATGGTCATAATTGCCTCTCTGAGTAGGGTGATCTACTCTGTTATCTTTACCAATGCCAACATTTAGTATATCATCAATATTGTAAATACAACATATTGTGTGTAACCACTATGCAACAGCAATCAACCTCCGTCACCCAGGCGCTGATTGACCACTGGACTGCCACAGTTTCAAGGTATGAAAGTCAATCTGCGTTGGCGGAAGATGAGGAACAGAAGGCTACGCTTGACGACATGATTGTCCGCCTAAAGGCCAAGATGCAGGATCTTCAGGAATAGCCTTGGCTGAGTCTAAACCTTAGCCCGCTCCCCCGCCGCCACCTCCACCCCCTCCTCCGCCTCCGCTAGATGAGCTGCCGGATGAGCCCACCCCACTGGCTCCATAGCTACTGCTGGCTGCTGAGTTAATGCTGGTTATCGCAGCTGAGAGTGAGTTGAATCCACCCGCAAAGCCAGCGCCATCTCCCGAGATATTGGTCGCCCAATATGTACTGATCAAAGCCTGATCGTGAGCAGAAAACTGCACCGGCAGTGCGGCGAGCGCAGAGGCAGAAATTCCCAGAACTGTGCCGTAGACTAAGTACTGCTCCCAGATGACAATTGAGTCAATTGGTGCTGACACGGTTTTCTTATAAGCGCGAAGATGGGCGCGGAATGCTAGCCATTCTGCAGCAGCTTGACTGCCTAATTTAGTGCGTTTCTCTCCCAATTGCGTTAAGACAAAAGCCGCACCAGTGAAAACCAATGAGACAATGAAACCAACTGCAGCCAAAATTCCTGCCAGCATTTCCCATTTTTCTGCAACGACTATATTGAGATCTGCCCCAGATATCAGAATAAACTGAAGGACGGTAAGTGCGACTATCCCCACCGCTCCCAGCGTAAGCTTGTGGGTGTGGGCATGCGCGGTAGGATCAAAAAAATTTTCGGCCAAATTTTCTTCAAGCGTGGTGGCTTCTAACTGTTTTAAAAACTCCATGCTTTCAGAGTTATGCAATTTGCACCACAGGGCTATGGAGTCAAGCGCTAGCGCCGAGTGAGATTGACCTTGGATTTGAGCAGTGGCCACGGGCATCTGGGCTAAGAAATTTACAACCAGTTGTTGGATACTTGAAAGCTCTTGAGCTTGAATTCTAGACTCTGGAACTAGGTAGTATCGGTAGGATTTAAACAGAAAGCCAGTTTTTTGATCACTTCTGAGTAGTCTAAAGCGTCGCGCTTGTACCAGTGACAAAATGGTAGCAGTCAAGGCTGCCGGGTTTAGTTTTTTGGAAGACTGGATAAGCTGTTGAACTTGAGCAGGATCGATTGTGCTAGGAGGTTCCCAGAGTGTTCCGGCCTGATTGATTTGCGGCAGGGCTTCATCCTTGTGCAGGCGCCAAAATCTGCCAAAAATGACCGCAAAAAGGCTAGCACAAATGATGAACACCAGTACGCTGCCCATCATCCATAATCCAGATACTCGTGCTTGTTCGCGCTCCTCTTGTATTGCCCGACGAACAATTTCTGCTTCCTCTGCTCTGATGACGGCGTCACTTCCAGAGCCAGCTGCTCCGTTGGTAAACCAGTGTGGCGGCATGAGTACCCTGCCCTCCAAATATGTGCCTGCTCTGAGCAGTCCGACACTCAAGTTGACAGTAGAACTGGAAGGTATGCTGACTGTGCCATTACTTGGTCCATGCGCCCAAGCCGAAATTTTTGAGGGATTCTTTTCAAGTTCTTGGACTGCAGTTGAGGGTAGTTTAATTTCTACACTTATGTCTTGTTGATCCAAACTCCACTCATCGCCCACAAATTGCCAGTACAGCTCCGACGCGTCGGAGTGCTTGGTGATGGCATTGGGCACGGTATAGCTGGTGGTGAAAGTTTTGGTTTCATCTAGAGCTCTGTAGAACCATTTGACATAGATTTGGCTTGGGTCAGAAAGGACGTACATTGTGCCAGGCGGACGACTTTCATCTGCCGCAGCCACGGCAGCCGCGTTAGAAATCGGAAGTTGTGTGTAACAAGCTTGCTCGTCACACAGAGCTATATTTGCAATGCTATACGGCTCAGTCCTAAGTCTTGTGACATCAGAGTTAAGCTCTAAAGGAATAGATTGGAATGCGAAAGTGAAGTCGCCCACAAAGCTGTATGTGCGCTTCTCGGTCACTGACATCGAGCCATCTTGATGCAACTGAGCTTCAATTCTGACCTGGGGTATTGAGTACGACTTGGCCGCTACTTGAACTGGGTGAACAAGTAGCGTCGCGCAGGCAAGCAGAATCAAGAGAATTTGGCTGCGAAATGTCATGCTGTTAGTGTAGCACTAGCTTGCATCAACCAGCTTAAGAGTCTGAATAAATGGAGTAATCAAGCTGGTAGCGGGATCGAGAAATCCGGCCAAGCCTTTGAGATGGGTTTGAACTTGCGCAGGGTCGGTATCTGTTTCAATTTCGTGAATGTAGTGCGCCACTGAGTTGAAAAAGTAGGTCAATACGCAGAGTCGGTGTAGATCTGGATTGGGTGTAAAACCTGGGCGGACACTGGCATATCCATTGAAGAAATCGGGATGATTTATAAAAAACCAAGTATCCCTCTCTGCTGGAGCAAACAGCAGCTCGTCCCAATCTATGATAAATAGTTCGGTTCGACTTTTGACCAATGTATTACCCGGTGCGTCACCGTTAGTTATCACCAAATCTTGGCTTGAGAGTTGGACGGTTTGTAAATGATGTTGGAACCGATCAAACAATTTAATGAGTAAATTTCGATTTCGGGCAACGATCGAGTGCAGTTGATCATCTACTTTGGTGCTAGTTGGAGAAAGTTTTATTGAGACCTCTGTATTAAAAAGCCACCGTTGGAGAGTGGCCAGGTGCTCATACTTTGTTTGAAACAGAGGTGGCTGATCTACTCTAGCAATAACCTTGGGAGAAAACGAGTGAATCTGCGCAGTAAGTTTGCCAAAACTATGCGTGTCATACTCATACGACTGTGGCCAATCAATCAGATTGTAAAGTACGATCAGGGCGTCATCGGCCATCACATAGAGCTCACCGGTTTGGGTTGAAATGGGATAGCAAATAGATTCGCAACCTGCATCGTGGAGCGCCCGCAAGCTGGGCAGGCTGTTTTTAACTTGAGTGATAAAAACTGGCTTGGTGGTGATTTTACAGAAAAACTTTTGACCAGCATCGGCAGTGAGAATGTAAGTTAGAGCTACGAATTGTCTTGGGCCCTCGGCAACTTCAAGTTGGCTGAAACCGTAAGCAGTTTGGATGAGTGATTGGTGAGCTTGGAGCATGGAGTTAGTTAGATTGTTTAAAGAGTGCATCTAATTCTGATTGTAGTTTTGAGGTAATCTCAATTTGGGCATCATCTTTGAAATGATAATTATCTTTTTCATTTAATTAGACCTGCCTTAAACAAATCATCAAAGATTAAATTATCTACAGGAGATGTTTTTGGCTTTTGAGAATATTCAAAATATTCAATTTTATCAATTTCAGAATCAGGTTTTATTTCCCCGATATACTTTGCGGTATAACAAGTCATTCTAACTACCGTTCCTTCTGGTTTTCCATGAGCCTGAGCCTCGAAAACACCATATTTTTCTATTGTATCGGGAATTAAGTCAACCATTAGTTCTTCCTTTACCTCCCTTATTAAAGCTTCAGAATCAGTTTCACCTTTATCTCTTTTTCCTCCAGGAATATACCAGGTATCTTTTCCTTTGCTTAAGGTGACCAATATCTTGCTATCAACTATTTCAATATATGCCAACTTGTCTATAAAGTTTTGAGTCATAAACATAACTATATCAGCTCAAAGCGGATTCTTGAGTAGAAATCATGGTGTTTAATTTCGCTAGTAAAGAGAAATGAAATGATCGAGGTATAAAGTTGTAATTAAAATTGATGCCCTATTTGAACAAAATTAGAACCTATTTTATCGAGAATGAGCCGTTTAGGATAGCTGTATTTGGCGAACTTGCAGTTTAATTACGAATCGTTAAGTTGAAGCTTTAGTTGAAGTAAATTATTGATGAAAGCATTATATTGACTCTCAATTTCATAATAGGTTTCTGTGGTTATCTTATTCTTTTTGCTTCTTATGTTAGGAGTAAGTTTTTCCCAGTACTTTACTTGATTTCTTTTTAATTCAAGGCAAATATTTTTTGTTTTGGCGTTTTTTTGGTATTTCTTAATGTTGTTGACCAATTGAACAGTTTTTTTCTTGATTGATTTATTCTTTATTAGAATTAAGTTTGCTTTATCATGTCTAATGTTTTTGCCAGAGACATATTCATTATCAACCATGTCTTTCAACTCTTTCATTTCATCTTCTAGTTTGTCACAAACCTTTAATAGTAGATCCTTTTCCGATCGTTTATTATTTATTGTTTTATTATGAAAGAATGGAATATAGGTGGCTAAAAATAGCGTAAGGATAAAATTCGTCACATCTATCAGTGAGATTTCTTCTCCAAAAGTTATACGAGGCAGGTCATTGATGATCACCCCAATCACTATGCCGCCACTAAAAAAAGCTACGATGATAAGAATTTTAAAGAAATATGAAAAATAAGGTTTCACGAGATTTCTGCTTCTTGAATGTTTGCCTTTAGAGAATCTATGAGCAGTGGATCTTCGTCAGACTTAAATTTAATTTTTTCAAAGATTTTCTTTTTATCTTTAAAATCTCTAACTAATCTGATTGAAATTTCAGAAATGAAAGAAGATGCAAAGCCAAGTGCTCCATCGAAATCAATGGTTAGAAACGAGTTTTGGGTTTTCCAAATGCTTTGGACTTTTGGTTTTAGGATCGTTTCGTAAAACTCTTCTCCTGAGAACTTACCATCAGTCACGTATCTAGCCCCAGGGAATGGAGTAAACTCATCTGCAATGTTTATATGTAAATCGCTCATAAGTTTGGCACTAGCTCCCAGTAATATAAAGTTCCAGGGAAATCTTGGCTAATTGTGATAATTTGATCTGGTGTATTATATCCTATCTTTGAGTGAACGTTATTGGTTATTAGTGAGAAGTTCCTAATACCAGCTTCACCCTTTACCAGGTTATATATATTGTTGATCCCACGACCTCTTTCGGGCTTGTTTGTTGAAGTCTTAACGTCACCACTAAATATCTGTTGTAAGGTTTTTATATTGTCATCAGGGACAAAGAATTGAAGCAATCTTCGTGGCATGCTCTTCTTTTTATATTTTTGATCAAGTGAGCCAAAGATTCCAACTCCCAGGTCTAAAAAACAAAATTTAGTAATATTGGTATTTTTTTCTTTATATGCTAATAACCACCAATTATATTCTTCATCTGCTTGGCCTCCACTAGCATGGTTCCAAGTATTTGCCATGCACTCAATAACTATTTTGTACAAATTTTGAATTTTTAAGCTGTCACTTTCGTATGTATGACTAATAGCTGAAAGACATACTTTCCCAGCCAACTCAGACTCCACCTTCTTTCTGGTTACTCTATGTATTAATTCTCCATACTCATCTTTAAGGTGTCCTGACGAACTTACTCTTGATATAACAAAATTATAAAAACCCGATTGCACAAACATTTCTTTAAGCTCAGGTACTTGAGGAACATTTCCCTTTAAAAGGTTGCCATTTACGAATTTCTTATCACTTACTCTGGCACACAACAATGTTAAGGTTGCAGTATCCATTTCTTTAACCAAGCTCAAGTCAAAGATTACTGGTAATTTGTTTTGAAAGGCTCTCCCTGCTTGCTCAAAGTACTTGATTACACTAACAGGCTCCTGAGTTACGGAGAATAATTCAGGTGCTTTGCAGTTTTCGTGTGGAATCTTTTTTGGAGTTTTATCAAATTTTTTAACTAAGCGCTCTTTTATTTTTTGCTTTTCTTTTGCCAATCTCAGTTTTTTCCTTTTAATCTCTCTTTTTTTTTCATGACGAAATATCGCATCAGCCTTTTTCTGAAAATCAAATTTTTCGTCAGAACTTAGTTTTCTCATCTTGTTCGATTTTACCTTATACTTTGGTTTTTATTCGAGTAAACTTGACAAGCATTTGGTCTGGCCTGCTACAATTGCTGTAGCTCAATTCTCGTAATTGGCCAGATTACATTCCATATCATATTTTCAGTCAAAGACGTTTCTCAATATATTGAAAGCCCTAGGTTTCTAGTACTTTTTGTTATGCTGTGAAATAAAAGCAGAAGGGACTATAACCTTCCAACGGGGATTCAACCTGAGCAAAACTAATGGCTCATTAAACAAAGTAGAAGAATAGAGTTGGTGATGTCGGCGATAGTTTTATACGAATACAAAACCGGTTTTCAAAAAAGCGAGAAAGCATAAACAGCTCGCTATACAAGAACCTGATAGAGCCTAGGCGAGGAAACGCATGCTCTATTAGCCTGTTTGTCTGCAAGGTAAGGGAGAGATAACCCTATTCATGCCTAAAGTTAATCTATATAAGAATACCCTTGTACCTCCAGGTGAATAAAGCTCCGTATTGCCAAATAGTGGTTGTCATAAACTCAACAAGTATGTCTACTTTTTTGCCGCCACCACTCGTTCGCTTTTTTTGAGTACAGAACTGAAGTATATATCTTTACAAACTTACGACAGAAAAGTCATCATCGTTAACAATGATCGCTTGATTATCGGTTAAAGTAATAATTTCCAAACCTTTTGTTTTCATTTCTTCAGTTGTTTGTTGGATTCTTTCGGCGTATTTCTCTTTATGAGCGTGTGGAATCAAAATCTTGTTAAAAAGGTTTAGGCCAGTGTAATCCTTTAGATCAGGGGCATCAGTGGGACTATCAAATCTTTTAGCGCCTTCTATTGTTGGACAGCACAAGATTGAACCAGCACTCGAGCCAATGTATACAACTCCTTTTTCTACTAGTTTTTTAACTAAGACATCAAAACCACTTTTCTTTGCTTGATCAAGAAGGTAAAAAGTATTGCCACCAGCAACCAGTATTACATCGACATCGTTCAAAGCATTTTCAAGGTCACTGCCTTGAGTTTTCTTAAGATCAATATCAACAACTTCAAAACCCATTTCAACTAATTTATCTTTGTCTACATATACAAAACTTTTGTCATCATAGGGATCACCAGCGGTTGGAATAAATACGGCTTTAAGTTCTGTTGCTGGTTTTGGCAGTAAAGGCTGAATAAGATCTAACGAAACAGATGCAAACGAAGCTAAAAAAAGTTTTTTCATATTTTTGAATACTAGCAGAATAATATAAAAATTTACACCATCTGAATATGTTTATTTGTATATATTTTGATACAATAAGCGCCTTCCATCATTTAAACCGAAAGTTATTATGTCGAACCTAATGAAAGAACATTCACCCATCAGACAAAGATTGCTAAACCAAAATCTTTTTATTGAGTTGACTGACGACTTACTTAGTAACGACATTATGAATCGATTTCTTGAAGAAACTTCAATGAAATTTGCTCACATTCAAAAAATTTATTCGATATTGAGTACTGTGATTTTAGAAGATCCAACTGGTTGGAAACCAATCAACCCCAACATTAAACTTCTTGAGGAAGGTGACGAAGCAGAAACTAAACGTGTAATCATAGAGATCTCTAAGCGGAAATTTCAGATGCAGACCGCACTCACAGATGAAGTTAGCTACGAGCAAACAAATGGGAAATATGAAATCACCTTTCGTGGACAAAAGGCAGAAGTAAGTTCTGACGTATTAACAACATTGCTAAGTCAGTCAAAAGTAACGCAAGAAATTATTTGGGGTTGGATAAGAACAATAGGTAAGAATGAAGGTGGTGTATTAGCTGTTGGAACTGATCCGAAAAGGGTTAGTAAGAAGGATTTTAGAGTTCTTGCACCTTTGGATAACCAACCATCTGAATCAGATCTTCACTCTCTGTCATGGTCAGTTATCCGTCAACTTGCACGAGAAGCAAAATACTCACTGACACTGCAAGAAGAACAAGAAGGTATTGAAATACCTAGAGATCGGTTTGTTTGGGCTAGTAATCCTCTTATTTCTGAGTTCCGCTCTGTTGCAAGACCAATTGTATTGCAACATCTAGCTGAGCACCAAGAATGTGGTGTCACCGAATTCGACCTAGTCACTCAAGTAATGATGCACTTAGCCACATATGAGCCTTCAGAAGTCTGGATTGGTGATAAACAACTCATTGATGAAGTCGCACAGTTAATTTCAGTAGAAGAAGGTGAAAAAGCAAACAACATCTTTTTAGAAGCACTCAATTCTGAAAGGGTTTGGCTTAATGAAGATTTAGCACACTATGAATGCTCAAGACAAGTTAAAAAATTGGCAGACCATTATTCAAGTTTGAGTGTCAATGTTGATGGTGAAGAAATCAGTCTTCCAGCAGAGTATATGGGTAATCCAGAGAATAACCCATTCAAAGAATTTCCTCGAACTGAAATTTCTGCCAAGAACAGAAAATATGAAACTGATCCCATTACAGGTGAGAAAGTAATGATTGTTGAAGAAAAATCAATTTCATATTTTTAATTAATATTTGATTTAAATTG
>CAZSHY010000002.1:14411-31292 GCA_964607125.1 uncultured Pseudomonadales bacterium
ACATTAAAAAAACTGTCAATAACAGAAAAATTGTTGTTGAAGAAAAATATTCTGGGAAGAGAATTATTTTTAAATCAGTGCGTCCAGAAATTAGCTACCTCTACAGTGTTGGTTTTTCAAACCTGCATTACCCCAGAGAGGGTGAAACGGCAATTTTTGGCGCATACCTCGAAGGTGATGCTGTCCCGTTTGCTTACTCTTCTTACACTCCAGTTGTTCGTGGATACAGTCGCGATATGCTTTCTCATTTAGGTACAAATCCAGACAATGTCATGGAGTCTGCTAGAGCTTGGAATAGTATGTGGTCTCCAGAAAATACAATGAGCGTATTATTTGCTTTTGCTCATGACATGATGAGAGAAAAAAGGAATGATGAGATCGAACAAGGAGTTCAAACAGACCCACTTGAAGGTGTATTTACATCAATAAACCCCAACCTAGGTTTTAAAGCAGTTTCATTTAGAGGTGTGCGTTTCAATGTAGCGGGTATGAAGCCTACAGGATTTTCATATCTAAGAAATGGAGAGGGTTCTGCTGATTTCATGCCAAAAGGCGTTATTAAGAAAAAACTGGGTATAGCCTCAGATCAAGAGTTGGAATTACATCCAGACTATAGTTCAAATAGCATCCCCTTTTTACCAACACTTGAAATGTTAACTTTATTTGAGATGGAAGACGAAAGTAGCCTACTGGCTAAACCAATCTACCGCGTCACAAATAAAGCATTCAATAATGGCTAGAAACTGTTTACTCGTGTATGTGGAAGAGTGATAGTGCAATTCTTAATGCATCGTAGAATTCAGTTACTCGAGAATAAGCCCCATTTGTTATCAAACCATTTGTACCTAAAACAGACCTTTTTTCATATAAACTTGCTGGAAAGTCTGTTTCTTCTATCAATTGAGAAAGTGGAATGTCAGCAGCGAGTCTGTTAATTAAAAAAAGAGGCAATTCAACTAAGGCACTTGCTGCTAAATGTTGCTCACCTTCTTTATTTTCAACCACTACCCAACCACCAATAAACCATTGATCGGCAATTTTCCCAACACCGCCTTCGGCCCCAATGTAGTAATCAGCATGGGGCTCCAAATCTCTAGAATAAACAACTCTGTTTTTTGCTCCTACAATCGATTCTTCAAATGACATTGGAGTAGCACTTACACCAGATGGAGCTTCCAAAGTTTTGAGTACATTGCCTGCACCAAAGATCTCTGTAATAGCTTGTAGTGCTGCTCTTTTCTTCGCTTCGTTTGAGGAAGATAAAACAATTTCCTTCATAATTTATCCATTTTCTTGACACCACTGGATTATTTCAGAGTAGGCTGTGCCATTAGCTATATCATCTAATACTACTTTAGCATATGAGATTCTGGGCATTTCGATTTTAGGGATCTCTTTATCTTTTTTGGCAAGGATTTCTGCTTCAAGTGGTTTTCGTGAATCATACAGTTGGGTAAAGGTGGCTTTCATCATGCAATAACCTAATTTTAGGCCAGTATGACCTTTTTCCAACATATCTTTATATGCAAGTTCTAATACAAAACTGAAAAAACCTTGATCATATGGTAATCCAGTAATTACATCTGTAGATCTTGAGTTAACAACGCAACACAAGTGATTGTCTTGAACGAAAAACTGCATTGCAATGGTGCAGGGCATATCTTTAGTATCTGTCTTATGTTGAATCTGATTGATGTTAATAATTGGTCTTCGGCTTTTTGGTTTTTTACTCAGCAAACTTAGCGCCCACTCATATTGAGTTTGACCATTAGGAACAGTTTGATGAAAAACATAGTAACCATAATTAGAATTAATTTTTCCATCGTCATCTTGAATTGAGAGCCAAAATTTGGCAGCTTGAGCCATATCCTCAGCACTCAACGTACCTTTAAGGTAAACAAGTAATTCTCTCGATAAATAGCCTATGGAAGTTGGAGCTCTTAATGCATGAACTCTGTTATATGGGTCAGTCAAAATATAGTTTACATTATATGCTTGTACGCCAGTTCCAGCTCTGGCATCTAAGTCTTCACCGTAAGTTCTTACGTGATCAATTCCTTGCACAACCAAGGAATCAACGGAGTCGCCGACAATATCATTCGTGAAATAGCTAAATTTTTCAGACATACTGCTTACCTAATTAATCTTCTTCTTTTTGCTTCTTTTTTAAACTTATTAGCTGTATCTGATTCAATTTGGCAACCTATTTGCTGGACTACAAATGACGCCAGTAAATTTCCAATTCGAACGCAATCAATGAAAGGATAGCCTTGTATTTTAGCCCACAAAAAAGCAGAAGCAAATGAATCACCTGCACCAGTTTCATCTATAGCAACAACTGTCTCTGGTGTAACATATTGAATTGTGTCTCGAGATACCAACAATGTATCCTTGCTTCCTGCAGTTAGAACTGCAACTTGGTCATCTCTGACGATTAAATCAGATGGTTCTTGAACAACTCCTTGTGCCAACAAATGACCATATTCTCGCTCATTTAAAAAAATAAAATCTGCTCTAGGCTGTGTTGCTTTGAAGTACTCCAAATCATCAAATACTCTGCTGCCTGGATTATAAGAAAGTACCTGGTCTGGTGTTACTGTTTTCGAAACTTTTTGAGCAAATGCTTGTTCGCAGATCGCTAGATAGATCATTGGATAATTTCTGATCAACTCATTATCCACTTCAGACGATTGAAAGAGCTCCTCAATGCCATTTCCATGCCAGTCATAGCCAATTTCTTTCCCATCATCACCCATATGAATTACACAACGAGGAAGTTGGTCTAAGTCCCGAGATAAACCATAAACTGGAATTCCTATTTGGTTTAAATACCGCTGGTAATCTTTAGACTCAGTTTCTTGACTTAAACCTGTCAACAAACCAGCTTCTGCTCCCAGCATTCTCATATCTACGGCAGTATTAGCAGATGCCCCGCCAATTTTTTTACTGCCGTTAATGACATCAATTACTAGTGATCCAATTGAAAGAATTTCTGGTTTTGGCACAACTCAATCTTTTTTTTAAGAAATAGAGCAATATTTTAACACTTTTTGATATTATTTGATTCACAAAAAATATAAATTCACTTGATGAATAAAAAAAATAAATACACATCTCAATTTGATTTCATTACCTTCGTAAAGAATCCAAATGGTCCTCTAACCTTCCCATCTCTGATAGTCTGCCTGTAGAAGGTAAAAATGGGGAATTTGTACCATCCAACTTGGTAGAAGGCTCGTTGTTTGATTCGTGATGGTTTGGTCCAGTGCTCAGCCTGGCAATACCGAGGTTTCTTTTTACTGATTTCTTTACCGTGGTAATGCCAACTATGGTTTTGAGTGATGGCTTTCTGTAGCGAAACAGTTTCATAGCTGTTAATAGTTAATGCTGAGTTTGTAGTCAGAAGAGTTTGTACCAGTACTACTCAAGATTTCAAAAGGCACTGTTGCTCCAGGTGCAATATCAGAATAAACCTCTCCAGCATAGTCAAAACCAGTATCAATAACACTTCCAGAGGCATCGTAAAAAGTAGCTGTGACTTTAACATTCTGAACTGGTTTACCAGTATTGTTCACGACTTCTCCTACAACCACATCACGCTCGTATTGATTTCGCTTGCTGTGACTTTTAACAACCACTCCGCCCTCTGCAACAACAGGCTTAGCTGTTGGAGTTTTGGTGGTAGCAGGTTTACTGGTTGTTGATGGTGAAACTTTAGGTGAGCTGGTGGCTTTAGGAATATATGTGGGTTGAGCTACAGGTTTTTGTTTGTTTGTGTACTCAATATTACCTCGCATTATTTGGTTCTCTCGCCACATTGAGCTAGTTACCCAAACAACACCAATTAACATAGCTAATCCAATTGCTTTTGGCGCAGTCATTTCAATCTCCTTAAATGCATATTTAGATGCATAGTTTTGGGGAAATTTTAACAGTAATTACCTCGAAATGCAACTGAGCGTTGTATCGATTTTTTCACTTTAGCCATAGTGTATGAGTATGGCTAAGACAATAGGCTATTCCACACCTATCAGAGAGAAGTTTGGTGAGAGAATCAGGTATCTAAGAAAGACTCAAAATAAAAAGATTGAGGATATTGCTTTTGGTGCAAGTATTTCAACATCATATCTGGGGATGATTGAAAGAGGTGAACGAAATATTAGTATTGATATGATTGAAAGATTAGCAAAATCATTCAAAATCAAACTTGTTGATCTCTTTGACTTTTAATTTTCCTTAATTCTAGCTACCCGAGCCCTCCATAAAAAAGTACCTTTTTTGTTTTGTTTTCAATGTCCTGAAGGCATCTTGCTATACAAAGAAATTTGTAAAAAAAGTTGAGGTGACTCTTGTCTGACAGCAACCACAACAAAAATTCAAGTTGACTTTTTAGGTATTTTGGTAGTAAAGTATTTGGATTGAATTACATCGGCCATTATTAATTTGGCGAACAAGACTTCAGGTAGTGAGTATTCAATACTCTCTTTTCTTCTAGAAAAGTTTTTCTCCTAAAGCCTCGCTGAGATCATAGACTTACGTCTAGTCTCGGTTGTGGACTTACATGAGAAAAGCTAATAATTCCAAGCTTTTACAGCAAAAAAATAGCAAAGCACAGTTTTCGCTTCCTGACGAAGCGATTGCTGAGTTTATTCAATTGGTTGAAACTGAATTTTTGCCATTTGGATTCCAATACGATGATACCTATGCCAAGGAACATTCAACACGTTACTTGGTTGGGTTTGAATCTAGTACCAAAGTATCAATAAGTAAGGAGTAGCGCGCTTTTTCAATAGAGCGTGCAATAATCATTTTATGCCATTTTTTCTCACAAGCGAAGTTAAAAATCTAATCTCAACGTCATCATCATGTTGTTACCTAAGACGGTCACTTGCTACGGCGGAGGATAGACAGGTTAGGTCAATATCAGACCAATTTAGTGATCTAACTGAAGTTTTTAAAGACTTTGATAAAAATGTAAATTTTGTTGAAAAGTTCTCTGACAAAAAAAGTGCCTTTGATCCAGGAAGACCCAACTTTATGGAAATGATGCATGCGATTGAAGCTGGTAAATACAGTGTAGTTTATGCATGGCATGTAAATAGAATTGCTCGAAATTTCCAGGATGGTGGTTGGTTTGCGCAACAACTGACTAACGGCAAAGTAAGGTATTTAATAACAGTTAATGGTGTCTATTCTGGAAACCCCAGAGATGTTAGTTATTTGATGGATGAATTTAGTAAAGCAACTACCTCTAGTGCGGAGATGAGCCAGGGTATTATGAGAGCTAATAAATATAAAAGAGCTGACGGCTATATACCTAGTGGGAAATTGCAACCTTGGTTAAAACATAAGCGAGTGGGAAACAATGTTATTAACGTCCACGATGACTATCGTTATCCAATTCTGAGAGAAGCTGTTGAAATGATAATGGGTGGGGCTACACCGATGGAGGCATTGCATTATGTTAATGAAGAAAGAAATTACCTTACAAGTGAGGGTAAGCCGCTTTCACCAAGTAGTTTTTATTATTATCTTTCTTCTCCGCTCTCTTTCGGAAAAATTGTTTCAAATACCAAGGATGATTCGGGAAATACTATTACTACAGTGGACGATGCATTATTCAAACCTCTAATGACCAAGGATGAGTATGAAAAGGTTGGGGTTGTTTTGGGTAATAATTCTAAAAGAAAAGTCACCATAAAGGACTGGGCATATAACGGTGAAATTACTTGCGGCGAGTGCGGTGGTGCTGTTACACCGCATGAAAGGTGGCAGCTCAAATGTCCCGACTGTAAAGAAAAATTTAGCAAATATGACAAAAAGGGGAAAGAACGAATCCAGTGTATTCGTTGCGGTATACCATTCAAAAATAGACCGGATGTAAAGCTTTATCATTTCACTTGGCTAACTTGTGGGAAACAAAAACAAAAAAAATGATGGAACAAAGTGTTCTCAGACTTCTCTCTCAGTTGATGATTTTGAAATGCAAGTTGATTACTGGTTGTCCAGAATGGAGGTGCCCGACGCATTTGTTAAGTGGGCAATAAAGTGGCTAAAAAAGTTACACAATAATGAATCTTTAACCAAAGAAATGCTGATGTCGCAGATTCGTAGATTAATCACACAGACAGAGGGGAAGATTCATTCATTGTTAGATTGGTATTTGGACGAATTATCAAAGGTCAAAGACGAATCAGATTTATCAGTACAAAAAAAGGCTGAAGATAAAGTTAGAAATCAGTACGAGGACAAAAAGACTTCCTTGGAAGCAGATTTAGGAAAGTATAAAGATAAGCGTCAGCAACTGGAGAGTGAAGGCAAAGGCTGGCTCGAAATGGCTGAAAATACGTTGTATTTCTCTACAAATGCTCGGCACTGGTTAGCACAAGGTAATTCAGATCAAAAACGAGCCATAGTTAGGACGTTAGGTTCGAACTTTATTTTGACAAATGGAAAAGTTTTGATAGAACAACGAATTCCCTTCCTTGTTCTTGCAGAATTAAAAGAAAAGCAACAAAAACTCTTGAATAATATTGGAACCGAAGAAATGGTTGATGAATCAGATCAAAAAACAGGTTTAACTTCTATTCATCCAATTGTGATGCCCCGTTTGGATTCGAACCAAAATACACAGCTTCAAAGGCTGTTGTCCTGCCTTTAGACGACGGGGCAGTTGTGGCACTTTCTCTTTTTGCCAGGACTGTATTCTATCAAACCACAGCCATAACTGGAAGCAGGGCTGGGCTGGAGGTACAATACTCAAATGGAACATCGTAAACTTAGTCTTCAGCTTCTGGTTCTGCATGTGCTGAACGATGGTTTTCTGGTAAGTTTGCCGCTGCTGTTGCCTTTTATCAAAGAGACCTTGTCGCTCAGTCTGGGGCAAATTGGCATGTTTGGTGGAGCTTTACATGTAATGAGTGTTGTCATGGCACTGCCTGCGGCTGAAATTGCCCATCGTCTGGGTGGCATGCGCTCACTACTCTGGGGTCTATTGACTGTGGGATTGGGATTTTTATTGGTCGGGATTGGTCAAGCGCCCATGTGGGTTGGGCTGGCATTTGTGATTGCGGGGTGTGGGTTTGGTATTTTTCACCCCGTTGCCTTCTCCCTCTTAGCACAACAGACGCAGCGAGAGAACCGAGGCGCGGCCATGGCTAATTTCACAGCAGTAGGTGATGTAGGCAGGATAATTCTTGCGGCAATTGTTACGTATTTAGCCGTCCGGCTGGGTTGGCGCTGGACTAGCCTGCTCTTCGGCTTGGCCGCGGTAATAATATCAAGTCTAATCGGTTTGAAATCTTATTCTGTGAGCAAAAGCGTTAACGTGGACGATCACTCGCTCAAGGGTATACCAGAAATTCTCAAGTCGCGCGCGTTTTTACTGGCAATGACAGCGTTTACATTGGATACGCTTGCTAGCAGTGGACTTTTTATTTTTTTACCCTTCGTGCTTTTGGCAAAGCAGATTGACCCCACAGTGTTGGGTGCGATGGCTGGCTTTTACTTCGTTGGTAACATTGTGGGCAAGGTCACTATTGGCAATGCCGTCGATAGATATGGTTATAGATTAGTCATCTCTACAGCAGAAGTGTTCATGGCAATTCTACTAGTCATGTTGGCACTGGCTCAAAGCTGGGGAGTAATTGCCATTATCTCGTTGCTATTGGGCACTGTGACCAAAGGTACGGTGCCAGCCTTGACCACGCTAATCAGTGACGCAGTGCCAGACCAAAAATGGTTTCAGGCGGCTTTTTCGGTAAATGCTGTTGTGACAGGCATTGCGGCCACGCTCGCGCCAGTCATGTATGGGCTGCTTGCAGATAAAATTGGGGTCAATCAAGTGCTGTACGTCAACGCTGCCTTGGCGGCAATTGTGTTGATACCACTTGCCTTTCTCGGTCCTGGCCCAGCTGCTAGTACCCCAAAGTCTATTGAATCACCTCGGCTCATTTGACAATCGCCTGCACCCTTTTATAATGATGTGTCGGACTCTAAACAAATGCCACGCACTATGTCATCTACCAAGCTTGCACCAACCCCTTCAGACGACCCTCTTCCTGCCCATTCTCCAGATGCGCAGCGTCCAATTGTGGTGGTAAACAGCACTAAACAATTCCCGCTGACCTTGCCAAACGTGACGTTGATATCAGCTAGAAAGTACATCGGTAATCCCGAGTTTGCATCGCTCAAAAAAGCCAAGGTATACAACCTCTGCTCTTCCTACCGCTACCAGTCTTGGGGTTACTACGTTTCTCTGCTGGCCGATGCGCGAGGACATAAAATATTCCCGAGTGTCACATCCATTAGAGACTTTAAATCTTCAACAATTGTCAAGTCAATATCAGATGAGCTAGATGAGTTGCTCCAATCGGCACTACGTAAGGTCAAAGGAAATAAATTTGAGCTGTTTATTTATTTTAGTTGCAGCTTTGAACCAGAGTACGAGAAATTAGCCAAAGAGTTGTACTCTCTCTTTCAAGCTCCACTACTGCGCGCCACATTTGCCAAAGAAGAGTACGGTTGGGAATTGCAAAATATTTCACCAGTTTCTATTCACTCCGTGCCCGAGCGAGATCTGCCCTACCTGCAACAGCGGGCCCAAGAGTACTTTGCCAGCCCTCAGCCCAAGAAGCGCACTATCAACCGACCGTACTTTGATCTGGCCATTTTGGTTGACCCAGATGAAATTGAGCCGCCTTCAGACAAGGTTGCCATTAACAAATTCATTAAGTTGGGCAATGATTTAAACATCAACGTTGAGCTAATCACTAAAGAGGACTACAGCCACATTCCTGAGTTTGATGCGCTGTTCATTAGGACAACAACGGCGGTTAATCACTATACTTATCGCTTTGCCCGCTATGCCCAAACCGAGGGCTTGGCCGTGATTGATGACCCGGTTTCTATCCTCAAGTGTACCAATAAAGTTTACTTGGCTGAGTTGCTGCAACGCGCCCAAATCAAGACGCCGCTCACCTATCTGGTGCATGCAGGAAATGATGAAGAATTAGCAAAGACAATTGCTTTTCCCTGCGTGCTTAAACAACCGGACGGTTCCTCATCTCGTGGTGTGAGCAAGGTCAACAATGGCCAGGAGTTTTTGACGAGCGTCAAAGAATTGCTCAAAGACTCAGATTTAATTTTGGCCCAAGAATTCACGCCTACAGAATTTGATTGGCGAGTGGTTGTTCTGGACAAGCAACCGCTGGTTGTTTGCAAGTACCACATGCCAGCGAATCATTGGCAAATTTACAAATGGGATGAAAATGATCCCCACCCAACCTGGGGTAAAACTGAGGTTATTCCCCTTGATCAGGTGCCCAAACAGATTCTCAAAATTGGCCTACAGGCAGCTTCCTTAATCGGCGACGGTTTTTACGGCGTGGATCTCAAGCAACATGGTACTAACATTTCGGTGATTGAGGTTAACGATAACCCCAGTCTGGAAAACAAGTTTGAGGATCAATTGCTTAAGGATGATCTATATCGCATGATTCTCAACTCTTTTGCGCGGCGAGTGGCGGCACTAAACGCCTCCAAAAATGTGGAAATTTAGCAGCGGAGTCTGGTAGAGATATTCTCCAACTTTACATTTCTGTTCAAGTAGGTAGGATTGATGTATGAATGATTTTCCTCAACCACCCGCTCCAGTAGAAGACGCGCCAACTACTTCCGCTTTTTCAACTCAAACTCAACCACCCCAACCTAGTCAGCCAGACTTAACATCCAATAGTCAGCCGACCAAGTCAAAACGTAGGCCTCTGCTGGTGGCATTGGGCTCAGTTGCCGTTCTCTGTTTAATTCTAGGCATGTGGTTACTAGCTGGTCCCAAACAAGTCAGCGCACCAAATATGGGCGCAGTTACCGAAACACCAGCGCCAGACGAAACATTAGTTGAAGCATCGCCTGATTCAATCAAACCAATTGCTCAACAATCAAACTTCTACTATAAGAGAGAATTCAATATTTTTGGTGCTTCTACAGTTGATCTTAAGGAATTCCCCGTTACGACCGATGGCAGTCAGGTGATTGAGTACTTTTTGCCCAAGTCATACGTTGATGGACTTACGTACGTCAAGTGTGTTCGCGAAAATGGCCAAGTGGACGGGCCTTATAGATGCGCTCTGGTGTTAGAGCAAAATGGTGAGAAGCGTGAACTAGCCAGTCTTCAGTCAAAACCTAACGGCAGCGGCTATCAGTTAGGTGGATACCACGCCTATACCATCTCAGGTGATCTCAAAACCTTGTTTTACATCCAACAGTATACTGACAGTACCGACTCAGACCTCAGATTTTACAAAACTGATTTGGTGACTGGCGCCAGCAAATTACTACAAACTCTTGAGCCCACTCCAGGCAGAGGTGGCTTGTTAGATGAAGAGGTGTCTCTCACATTATCACCAGACGAGAAAAAAATTGTTTATACAGACACTACCATGTGGCCGTTCTACGGCCAGTATAAAAAAGCTACAATTTTCGTCTTTGATGTGGCCAGCGGAGAGTTAGTTTGGGATGCTGGCGCTCAGCTAGCCTTCTTTGGCCGCTGGGTAGATAACAATCAGCTGATTTACCAAATCACTGAAATGAAAAATAACGGTGTCTCCAACATTTACTTAGTTTCATTTGACTCTAGTCAACCCAAGCCAGTGGAGAGTTTATTTATTAAAAACACAAATTGGAATAACGTTAGTCTAAACGGTGCCGGCAGCATTTTTTATAACATAGATGCCGAAGTTCAGGGTGAAGGTCAAAAACTGTATCGCTACGACATCGGACTGAGCAGCTCCACCCTTTTACGTGAGAATTTGCAACTGATTAAACCTTGGGACGAAGACAGACTGCTTGTTTTCACGATGCAATCTTGCGCCAAAGATCAGGACCGCTGCGTATTCAACATGTTCAATGGGGTGTTTCGTGAGCAAGTCGCTTTCTACAATTGGCAAACTGGCGAGTTGACTCCCTTCTCAATCGCGGACTTGAAGTTTCAACTTGTTAATTACTAAATAGACCAAGGTAGGTTGTGTCGCCAGCTTTTCACGCCTATAATTGGTTCCATGGCCAAACAAACATACCTTCTCAACCCACGTTACCTTAAAGCAATAGTTTTTGGTGCCAACGATGGTATCGTCACCACCTTTGCCGTCGTGGCAGGTGTGGCGGGAGCAGGCCTGTCTCCATCTGTAATCATCATCTTAGGTATCGCCAATATGGTAGCCGACGGCATTAGCATGGCTGTGGGTGATTTTTTGGGTGAACGAAGCGAGTGGCAGCTGGAGCACCAACGGCACGGGACGAAGATTCCCGCTCGTCTGTGGATGTCTGGACTGCTCACTTTTGGGGCATTTGTTTCCGCAGGCAGTTTGCCGCTAATGCCCTACTTCTTGCGCTGGATTGGCTTGCCAGTGCCATTGGAGAATCAGTTTGGATTGTCCATCATCGCCACTGCTTGTACGCTGTTTGCCGTAGGCAGCATGCGCAGCATCATTTTGCATCGGGTCTGGTGGAAGAATGGCCTCGAGATGCTCTTCGTCGGCTCAATTGCTGCCACTGCCGCCTATGTTTTAGGAGTGTTGATTGAGCAGGCTGTGCGCTAGAAGCCTTATTTTGTTCTGACTAAAAAGTTGCTCATCTGGCCTATTAGTTGCGGGCCCTTAAAGACCATGCCGGTGATGAGCTGAACCAAGTCTGCACCTAGAGCTAGTTTGGTGGCTACGTCCTCGGGAGTAAAAACGCCACCCGTGCCTACAATTGTAAATCGTTTGGGGTAGTGTTTGCGCGTCAGCTTAATTAATCTGTTAGATCTGTCCCAGGTGGGTTTGCCGCTAACGTTGCCGCTGGCGGTTTGCCAATGAGCACTGTCTGCAGGCACTAGTGCGGGATTGGTTTTGTCTTTGGTCAGGTTGCCAAAAATCACCCCAGAAATCACGTGCCGATCGATCACAGCCAGCAAGCCCAGGGCTTCTGCGTCTGTTTTGTCTATCGGCATCTTGACGTAAACCGGCCGAGACAGCGTAATGTGATCTAGCGCTTCTAGAAGAACTTCGAGACTGTCTGGGGTAGTGAAAGGTTGCCCGCCCTTGGTGTTGGGGCAGCTAATATTCAGTTCATAGTATGCGTGGTTCACGTTTGATCGTTCAAACAACCAAAAGGTAGTCAGAATATCTACAAGTTGGGCTTTGGTATTTTCAAATATTTTATTGGTACTACCAATGCTAATACCCACGGGAATGGAGAATGACTTACCGCTTAATCGGTTGATGACTGCTCTGGCGCCAGGAGACTTGAAGCCTTTATTGACTAGTAAAGCCTGTGATTCTGGATATCTGCCAAGTCTGGGTGGGGTGTTGCCATCATACGGCTCAAGTGTAACTGTGCCAATGGTATGCCAGCCAAAACCGACTTCTGGCAAAATATCGGTGAGACTGGCAAAGTAATCAAAGCCTGCTGCCAAGCCGACCGGATTTGCAAAAGTAATGCCATCTCTCCTAACAGCGAGCGCTGGACTGTGGAAACCTAGTCCACTCCGGGTGATAAACCTCGTAATGGGGTTGCTACCAAGCAGCCAACCAGCACTCACGATGCTGGTGTGCACTACTTCCGCATCCACTAAGAAGCAAATTCGTTTAACAATTGTTTGGTAGAACCATGCCACGATACTACTCGTGAAAAATTGCGTGAAAATAGGTGTTTGCGAGCGTGCATCTTGAGAATAAACTCTGGTGAAAACAAAAAGCAGCAGCGCATTAACTGCGGAGATAAGGCAGTATAAGCACCAAGCTTTTATTACAAATGCCATGAGGATGACCAGGTAGAGTGAAAATAGAAATCCAATCCCACCCATGAAAGTAAGCAGGTCTTGTGGCGTAATCCAAGAGAGTGGATGGGCGGCAAGTGCTTTTTTGTCACTTATGCCAAACATTTGCGCCAACCTGGTGCCCAGGGGACGAAGATTTACTTCTGTAAGGTGCAGGGTAGCTAACATGAAAATCGAACCATAAAAAATCAAGCCCAACACGGAAATGGGTAAGGGACCAATGTGCGCCCATTCGCTGGACAGTACAGACTCGCACTTAAAGCCGCTAACATTGCAGGGCGGCACAACTCCGTTCAGTTCGTTGTAGGTTATGTAGCCAGCATCTGCCAAGCCTACGATGCTTAAAAATACAAATAGAAGGGAAAGCATGAGTTTCATGGCGTTATTGTAGACCCGTTTAGCCAAATGATACAGTGCTACCTACTTGAGAACTAAATAAGTGTTCATATTGGATGAACGACCGTCTGCATTAAAATGTTGCTCTAATTGCCATGGTGACTGAGCTATCAATTTAGTCAGTTCATCAAGCGTAGCGTCGTGACAGTAGCGCGTGGCGCTTGCGCCACGCTGCCAGTCCAACAGGTAGTCACCTGGCTCAAGTTGAGCGGGATCTATTCCCAAGGTTTTTGGCAAACTTCTTCTAGCCATGAGACTAGGTGAATGGGTGGGGTGCCAGGCCGTTAAGATAGCTCTGCCACCATCGCGCGTTGCCTGGCGGCAACGCTCCAAGAACTTGAGTCGCAGCTCTGATGACGGGATGTGGTGAAGAAACCCAAATGCAACTACGCAGTCCTGATTATTCGGCAGCTCACCCAACTCAGGCGAGTCCGGCTCAATTAGCTGTTCAATTATGTCGTGGACAACATACTTGCCCTCAGGAAATTTGACGTGAGCTGCAGCCAATAACTGATCTGAACTGTCTACGCCAGTGTACTTCAGCTTGATACTTTGTCTGGTACCTCCAGACTCAAGTTCATCGGCTAAATATTTGCCAAATCGGCCATTTCCACAACCCAGGTCTAATACCCGCAGGCTGGTGGCGTGTTCAGACGATTGCAGGCCTAGATGCTTGATAACCGGCAGGAGTTGGTCCCAGCCTTCCCAGGGTTGTTGGCGAGTTTGATCAAATTCTAGGGCAACCGTTTGATAAAAATTACGATTAATTTGATTTAGCAGTTTAATTGTGTGTTTGGTCACGAAGTATCAGCTCCCCTGCCCTATAATATGCCTGTCATGAGGCAATTTGATTATACCAACCATTTGACAGAGTTAGTGACTTTTTTTAGTCAGCTGGAGCAGTTGAGTGATGCGGGCGAACTTAACAGTCGAGCGGTAGCGCGCGTACGCAAGAGTTTTGCCAGACCAGATGGAGGAATGTGGGCCAAAGATGAGCTGGTAGCAGCATATATGCGCCTAGCGGGAAGTTCTGGCCTGAAGCCAGTGCAGGAGTCAATTCTAAAATATCTACGGATGAAACCAGTCAGGACGCAATCTGGAGTGGCGCCCATTACCGTACTGACCAAGCCATTTCCCTGTCCGGGCAAGTGTATATTCTGCCCTAATGACATCAGAATGCCCAAGAGTTACTTAAGCGATGAACCTGGCGCGCAGCGGGCTGAGCGCAATTGGTTTGATCCATATCTGCAGACATACAACCGGCTTCAAGCTCTGAAGAACATTGGCCATACAGTGAGTAAAGCTGAAATTATTATTTTGGGTGGCACCTGGTCGTATTATCCGGAGCAGTATCAAATTTGGTTTGTGGCTGAGTGCTTCAGAGCGCTCAATGACTTTGGGAGTGAAACAGGTCGAGATGACCGAACTATGGTTCAAGAGCGCTATCAGCAAATGCAACGCAGTCTCGCCCATAGCCAGCACTATGCTGCCAGTGATGATCCTGCTGAAAATAAAACCCAATCAAACTCTGCCGTTATATCTGGTGAAAATATCGTGAAAACTTACAACCAGACAGTTTCTGAGCTATATGTTGCTCCGGAAAAGTTGGGTGGATTTGATGCGTATCAAACCGCGGATTGGACCACGCTTGAACAAGCCCAGGTTGCCAACGAGTCGGCTGCTTGTCGTTGTGTTGGTTTGGTGGTGGAAACCAGACCTGACAATATTTCTGTGGCTGAGGTATCACGAATGCGCCGATTGGGTTGCACTAAGGCCCAAATTGGTTTTCAGAGTTTGAATGATGAAGTGCTTCGGCTTAACCACCGGGGCCATGATGTAGCGGCAACACATCGGGCGGTAAAATTATTGCGACTTGCCGGATTTAAAATACATGCGCACTGGATGGCTAATCTGTACGGTTCTAATGTTGAAAAGGATATGCAAGATTTTGACTTAATGTTCTCTGACCCAGACTTTCGGCCGGATGAACTCAAAATCTATCCATGTTCTTTGATCCAGAGTGCGGAGTTAATGCAGTACTATCGCGACGGTCTGTGGCAGCCTTATACACATGTCGAGCTGTTAAAGGTAGTCTCGCACTGCATGCAGAACACACCTGAGTATTGTCGGCTGACGCGAGTTATTCGCGATATTCCATCACCAGATATTGTGGTGGGCAATAAGCACACCAACTTTAGGCAAATGGCTGAAAAAGAACTGCAAGATACTGGCTCCCAAATGCATGACATCAGATCCAGGGAAATAAAAAATATGATCGTGACGGAAGCAGAGTTAGAACTTGATGAAGTGATTTATCAAACAAGTTGCAGTACTGAGTATTTTCTCCAGTACATCACCGCGGGTAGAAAAATTGCTGGATTCCTACGTCTAAGTTTGCCTAAGGAGCCAAGTTTTATGTCGGAGTTGGCTGACTGCGCCGTCGTACGCGAAGTACACGTTTATGGCAGAGTAGCTGGGTTGAGCGAACGGACTGCGTCCAAGGCTCAACATCTTGGTCTGGGCAGCGCACTACTTAAACATGCCGCAAAGATAGCTCGTGAAAATCAGTATGAAAAGTTGGCAGTTATTTCTGCGATTGGCACCAAAAGTTACTATCGGAAACAAGGATTTACTGACGGGGTGTTATATCAGACTCGTTCATGCCAAAGCGATCTCTAGTGAAGTCGATTTTTCGCTGCATCACAGCTTTGACGTCAATGTCTAACTCGATGCCCAAAAGAATCAGTGAACCCACGACATCTGCAAACTCATCTTCAATATTTTGTTGTGAGAATTTTTGAATTTTACTATTTCGCTGCAGATTCATGCTGGTCAAAATTTCGTCCGCTAACTCACCTAGTTCTTCTACTATTTTCATGGTGCGAGCAAAAACACGATGGTCCTTGTCTTTGAGCGGCCATTTATTATTTAAAAAGGCGGCTATTTCGCGATACTGATCAATTAAGTTTTGAATGGTCATGATAGGTGTATTGTACCATTTCCCACCAAGTGTCCACCCAACCTTGGCCAATTCCCGGAATTAACATGGCCTGAGAGGCAGTCTGGGGGCGCAAGTTGGCCAGGTAACCTGCAGTGATGTCCGTCAGAATCACTTGTTCCGCCACCTGGTAGCGTTCTGACAAGTCATGTCTCAGGGCGATGATCTTTTTGAGCGCAGATCTTTCCCTGGAGTCGCTAAGGTACAGCAGTAAGGGATGCAAGGACAGTTTGGGCTGAGCCTGAGATTGGCAAAACTCACAGCTACAAACGCTGAGTGCTGAGGTATTTTTTTCACCAAAATAAGCCAGTAGTTGGGAGGTTCGACAGTGCTTGAATGAGGTGAGTTTAACCATTTGGGTCAACTTGTGTTGGAGCGTTTGCTGGTGCTCGGCCAGTTGACTGCGGTTGATGAACTCAGACTGTATGTCTAGGTCTGCCTGGTTAAAAAGTAAATAACATTGACTGGGCAATCCGTCTCTCCCGGCACGACCAATTTCTTGATAGTAAGCCTCAATGCTCCCGGGAATTTGAACATGAATCACGAACCGAACATTGGGTTTGTCTACGCCCATGCCAAAGGCATTAGTCGCGATAATAACTCTCAAGCGATCAGAAATAAAATCCGATTGAACTTGTGCTCGCTGCTTGGGTTCTAGGCCGGCATGATA
>CAZSHY010000002.1:31302-38468 GCA_964607125.1 uncultured Pseudomonadales bacterium
ATGATAGGCTACTGCCGGCGGTATAGCGGGATCGATTGTCCGATACATTGATATCAGTTGCGCAAGATACTCGGCCATCAGTCTGGTAGCCACATAGATTATGCCCGACTGGTCCCGATGCTGCTTGAGCAGTCGTAACAGCAGTAGTTCTTGTAGGTTTTTCCGCGGGGTGTGAACGCAACTGGTACTCAAGTTAGTTCGCGCAAAACTGAGGGTAGTGCAGATAGGGTCAACCAAATTGAGCGCGGTTTGAATATCCGCCTGGACAACTGGGGTAGCCGTAGCTGTTAGAGCCGCGATGGGTGGCCTTGCGTTACTGCCAGCTGCATTACTAGCATTTAAGCCAGGTGAAAAGCGCGTGAAAATATGAGCATAGGCACTCGGTATCTTCCGATAACTGGGTCTAAACTCATGGCCCCACTGACTTATACAGTGAGCCTCGTCTATGACCAATAGTGAAATTTGAACCTGCTGAATGGACTTAATAAACAATCTGGAGGCAAGCCGTTCTGGTGAGCAGTATAAGAATTTGAGCTGACCAGCTACCAGCTGATTTAGGACTGCGGTTTGGTCATGGTCAGTCTGACTGCTGGAAATTCCCGCTGCGCTAATACCTCGTCTCACCAGCCCAGACACCTGATCATCAATTAACGAGATCAGCGGCGATACAACCAAGGTTGTGCCAGGCAAAATTAGACCCGGTACTTGAAAGCAGATAGATTTACCGCCGCCAGTGGGCAAAATAGATAAGGTGTCACGACCTGCCAAAATGGCAGAAATAATTTCCGCTTGGCCAGTTCTAAAGGAGTTATAGCCAAAGTATCTAAGTAGGGCTTCTTGCGGACTCATGAGCTGAGTCTAAGCCTTGGACCTTACATAAGCCGTAGCATGAGGTATGGCATTACAACAGAGTAAGAATTACTTAAGGTACTTTTTATGACCAATTTTATCTGGAAGCAGACTTTTTTCTGAGGGGTACATTTCGTAACCTTTGCCATAGCCCAAGTCCTTCATCAGCTTGGTTGGTGCGTTGCGCAACTCAAGAGGGATGGGCAAATTACCAAACTTTTTGACATCATCAAGCGCTTTAAAATATGCGTCGTAGGCCGAGCGGTCTTTGGCGCATTTGCTCAAGTAAGCTACGCCGTGAGCCAGGTTAATTTGTGCCTCTGGGTAGCCAATTTTATGAACTGCATCGAAGACAGAATTTGCTACGACCAACGCAGTTGGCGCAGCCAAACCAATGTCCTCAGAAGCAAAGATAACCATTCTGCGGGCAATAAATTTGGGATCCTCTCCAGCCTCGACCATTCTTGCTAGGTAGTACAAGGCAGCGTCAGCGTTACTAGCACGCATTGATTTGATGAATGCGCTGATAGTGTCAAAATGTTCCTCACTATCCTTGTCATAGCGCAGGTGGCTTGATTGCAAGGTTGACTCCAGCGTGGTGGTGGATAATTCACCATACAGACTCATGGTTTGTTCAAGTAGATTGATTAATTTGCGAGCATCTCCGCTCACGTAGGTGATCAGCCAGTTTTTGGCCTGCTTTGTCATGGAAGCTTTTTTGTGAAAAGTCTGTGAAAAGTGCGTGAGTGTGCGATTGAGAATGGTCAGCAGGTCTGAGTCCGACAGTTGCTTAAGTACGAAAACTTTGGAACGCGACAGCAGCGCGGGGATAACTTCAAAACTTGGATTTTCGGTGGTGGCGCCGATAAGTATGATGCTGCCCTCTTCAACGAATGGTAGTAAATAATCTTGCTGAGCTTTATTAAACCTGTGAATTTCGTCAAGAAACAAAACCGGTGATCTGTAAGAGTCCGTGAGCTGCTTTTGTGATCTGGTGGCATCGACGATAGCTTTAATATCAGCTTTGCCTGCAGAGACAGCTGAGAGCTCATAGAATTCTCTGCCTAGTGAGTCAGCGATGATCCTTGCCAGAGTCGTCTTGCCCACCCCGGGTGGTCCCCAAAATAAAATTGAGAAAGCGTGTTGTTTTTGGATGGCTACTCGCAGGGGTTTTCCCTCACCAACCAGATGTTCTTGGCCAACAAAATCGGTGAGAGAATGAGGACGTAGCAGGGTGGCAAGCGTGGACATAGCTCTACTCTACCAAAAAAAGCAGGTTTGGGAAAGATTCGGAGTGTACAATAGCGGCATGATCACTGTTTATCAGCCATTAGCCACTGCTTTGAAAGAGGCAGGTGTGCAGGCAGAATTTGTAACCGGAGGATTAACTGCAGACGAGCTGCGAGTGGTACAAAACGCGGCCAGAACTGATCAGAGTGTAATGGAGTTTACTGCCGATCCAGAACGGTTCCTAGACCGTACAGCTACCCAAAATTGGTTAAGCAAACGTCGTTACATCTGCAAGCTGGTTGGGGCGGACGGCGAGTTGTTAGGATTGGCTTGGCTGGGCCAAAAAAGTATCCCTGAGTATGCAACGCGCAAGCTTAAGCCTGAACTGTCAGCTAGATATGGACACACTCTGTCTTTGCGCACATACGGTAATCTCCGGGGCAAACACTTGGCCGGGCCATTTGTCCAAGTGGCACTAAATCAGTATATTCAAAATTGTGGAGAAGCTAATCCTGGCTTTTGGGCGGAAACTTCGGCAGCAAACCTACCCTTGCAACGCGTTATCAGCAAATTGGGATTTGTAAAGATAGCTGACGAACCGGAGCGTAATAAGCTGGTTTATGTCTGGCCTTTTCCCGCTAGTTCGTCGTAGCATTTTTGCTTAAGGTCTTCTGTTACCAGCATTTCCACCATGCCCTGGCTAGCCTGGCCGTAGTAAATTTTTGCTCCGAGTGGCGCCAGCAGGCAGAGTGCGACCGCTGCTAAATCTTCTTCTCCTTCTACCCTCAGGGTGCGAAATGGGTTTACAAACCAGTCAGTTAGGGTGGCCACTAGCTCGGAGCTAAGTTTGCCTGGCGGGTTGGAACAGCTGCGAGCAGCTGTAAGTCGGGAGACCTGCGACCCCTCAGAGGTTGGTTGGCGTTGAGAAATTCCGTCATAAACTCCCAGGTCAAAATGCCATTGGTGATTCAAAAACGTTTCCAGACACACGTCTCCGACTACAAAGATTGGCCCGCTTGAATGAGTGGCGATCTGAGTGACAAACTCACCTTGTGGTTGCCCAAAAAATTGACGCTGGTTTGCAGTCAGCGTTAGGCCAGATTCAATAATTCCGCTGTAAACCCGGCCTTGGCGGTCTATTTGTCCGGCGCGAATTCTAGTTGAGTTAATGGGCTGTCCACGTTCATCTGTGATAAGTTGAAACACGTGCACTGGCAGCGGAGGCAGATTCAGACTAGCTCGTTTAAAGTTGATAGCTTGTCCGCCTGTCTCGGTTTGAGTGGTTACGGCGATAGCTTCAACCGGCGAATCTTGACTGAGAGTTGGCCCAAAATCATCGTTAAGCTGGACTATGGTTGCCTTGAGGCCTTGAGAAGAGCAAAATTCACGAACTTGTTTTTCACGCAAGGCTTCTGGCTGAATCAAATTAGCAAACTGCTTGCGATCTATCATTTTAGATGAAGTCACGCCAATTAAGATTTGATCGGCGAGCTGGGCTGCAAACGAAATGAACGCGCGGTGACCAGCATGAAAATGATCAAAGCTACCACCCAAGCCAATACATGAATACTTCATGGCGGTATTGTATAGCACTCAAACTTTGACAGAAAAGCGGAATCTGAGTTCAGCTACTCAGTCTGATTGAACTAGGGGTAATTTGATGGTCACGGTGGTACCAGTTCCAGGCTTGCTCTTGACCATAATCGTGCCATGGTGGGCGTCCACTATTTGTTTGGCCAGAGCTAGTCCCAAGCCAAACCCTTGGCTGACTTTTTTGTTGCGCGAGTGTTCTGCTCGGTAGAATCTGTCAAAAATGTGTGGTAAGTCAGCTTTGGCAATTCCTTCACCGGTATCAGTGACATTGAACAGGCAGTATTGGCGCATTTTTTTAACCGTAAGTGTGATTTGTCCATGCTCCGGCGTGTACTTGCTGGCGTTGTCTAGAAGAATCGTGAAAAGTTGCGTGAAACTTTGTGACTCGGCAGTAATGACACAGTCATCAATGGCGCTGGTCAGTTCAAGGTCTTTGGCTGATAAAAGCGGTTGCAACTGTTTCAAGACAGTTTGGATTGTTGGTCGGACGTCAATTTTAGTGAACTGGAGCAGTCGCCCTTGTTGCTCAATTCTGGCGGCGCTGAGCAGACTCTCGGTTAAGTTTTGTAACTCGTGAACCGAGTTTAGGCTGTCGGTGATAACTTGCCGAGCAGGATGGTTGTGCAGTTTGGGGTCACGGAGGGCTACTTCCAGATTTGTTTTGAGCGCGGTGAGCGGAGTTTTTAACTCATGAGAAGCGTCGGCCACAAAAAGTTTTTGTTTTTCCAAAGTCTCCTGAATTGGCTTAAGGGTTCGGCCGGCCAAGAAATAACTGCCAACTGCAGCTAAAACAAAAATTACGCCATTGGTGAAAGCTAGCCAATTGGCCACTCGATGTTGAATGGTCAGAATGTCACTGGCCACGGCTGCTCTAAACCTGTGAAGTTGCCGCTGGCGCCAGGTATCGACTTCCGGCAGGATTACAACTGGCTCAGGCGAACTAAAATCTTGACGCATGATGTCCTGTTTGGAATCACCTGGGGCTGCTGATTGCCCAGGTACTTGAGTGGACTCTGTAAGTTCCAACCGTTCTTCCACTTGGCTGAGGGCGCGGCGAAACTCAATCGTGGCGCCATTGAAAATGATGATGCTAAAAAAAAGACTGACCATGAGCATGGTCATGAGATACCAAAGAGTTAGCCTGAGGCGTGCCGACTGAAACATAAAACTATCCTAGTTTATATCCAAAGCCACGGACAGTGGTAATTAGCCGCGGTTTATCCTTGAAGGGTTTGTCGATTTTGGCCCGCAAGTAGCCAATGTAAACCTCAACCGTATTGGGAAGAATGTCCGCATCATAATCCCAAACGTGAGCAATAATTTGATCTTTGGAGATGGTGCGCTGAGCATTGCGTAGCAGGTACTCCAGTAGGGCAAATTCGCGTCGGGACAGATCGATTAAGGTCTTTCCGCGGGTAACCTTGAAGCCCGCTGTATCCATGGTTAGGTCGGCAAAGGTGAGCACCGTGGATAGCGGTGTGGCGGGTCGGCGAGATAAAGCTTTAATTCGAGCGATTAATTCCTCAAAGGCAAACGGCTTGGTTAGGTAATCATCGGCGCCAGCATTCAAGCCACTAACCTTGTCCTCAAGTTCGCCTCTAGCGGTCAGCATTAAAATGGGAGTGACAATTTTTTCGGCTCGAGCGCGCAGGCAAAAATCAGCGCCGCTGAGCTTGGGCACCATTCTATCTAACACCACGACGTCGTACTCTTCTGAAGCGAGCAAATCATATCCCGCCTCGCCGTCATGTGCCAGGTCAACTGCAAAAGTTTCCTGCTCCAGTCCCCGCTTAATTGCTTGGGCGATCACGGGTTCATCTTCAACTACAAGAATGCGCATGGGATCATTATACCAACTAGACGCTGAGAAGAACCTGAGGCTACATCATCATCCCATCCATCATGGCTGAAGTGTCTTGAGGTAAGGTCCAACCACTAGTGACAGATGAGTTGCTGTTGCAACCCTCTGGTTCGCCAGAGTCTTTATTGAAGCAGATGTCAAACTCCAACTCCGGAGCGTTGGCAGGGTTAACTTTTCTATCTAAAAAGTATGTGCCGATGCTAGCTGGGACACCGTTACTTGCGCTAAAAGCTGCGCAGGTACTGCTTGCAGCTGAACAGTTCTTGTCAGGGGCACCTTGGACAGTGGTGAATTTGACAGCTCTATCTGGTCCAGCGGGAATGACAATTCTGAAGGAATACATTCTGTACTCACTGTGATTAAACTTGCAGCTTCCATCTGCGCATAGAAAGTGTTCATGGTACATACCGGATTCGGCATCTGCAGGGTCTAGCAGGGTCCAGCCATCTAGTGCGGCCCATGCGGGTGAGAAAAGTTGGTTGGGGTGGTTGGGATAGTAGGCAGCAACTATGGGGTTGGGGGCAAATCCATTCCAGAACTGGGTATTTCTACCAGCTCGGCGAAGTCTGGCTTCGTTTGATAAAACGCCATTAGCTTTATACGGAGGTTGCTGAATAGTTACTTTGGCTGGCAGTACGCCATTGTCTTCTGGTAGTGGTGTTGGATCTAGTTTGGTGGCACAGTGAGCGTTTTTGTATGGACAGTGAGTCACGCCAAAATCTGTTTGACCTCCACCCTGAACGATTCCGCATTCAGATTGGTCAAGATTACATACTTCAGCCACAAATCTAAAACTGTGGAACCTCATGGTTAGCTCCATGTTAGTGCCGATGGAGTGTATCTGATAAAGGAGTTTGCGAATACAACCTTCAGCATTTTTGTAGCGGCCAAGTTCACAGCCATCTTTGGCCTCAGTGTACAAGTAAACATAGCCTTTGTGTTTATATAGGTTTTCATTGGGCGTTTGCCAAGCATAACTGATCTCTTGATCCCAGCTTGCCACGATGTCTTTGAAAATGGTTTTGTCTGGATCATAACCATGGGTGTGGTCGTAATGACAGCCCTTTTCTTTGTTCCAGAGTGTATGAAAAGCTGTGTCGTCATGATCTGTACAGGCAGGTGCGCCCGGGTAAGGCTTCACACCGCCTTCCCAAAGTGTGGGATCAAGATCATCGATTGTGGCATAAGTTAGACCAGATGCAGAGATCTTTGACTTAGAATTCATATTTTTCACGGAGCTTTTCACATCGGTAGTGATGGTTGAGATGGCTCGAGCAGCGCGCTGGGCGGTCTTTGCCAGAATGGACGTTGGTTTGGTGGAATCTGCTTGAACTTTGTCAGAGTCCATCTGAGGCGCAGTTGCCTGTGAAGTCTGAGCGGTACGTTCGCGGGCCCAGGCTGGTACGGTGTTCAATACTAAAGAAATGACCAAGACCAGCGAAATACCAGCTGCCAGTAAGGCAAGTGAGTGCAATCTAGTCGGGTTGGTTTTTTTGGTGCGGGGGTTAGGTTTCATAGTGTGAGGAATCAGCGCCTGAAACAAATATTACGTCATGGTAACATAGTTTGACATAAATGCACGAGGAAAAAATGACTAAAGATCAAGAACCAGAGTGGAAAAACAGAGGTGGCG
>CAZSHY010000002.1:38478-42756 GCA_964607125.1 uncultured Pseudomonadales bacterium
GGAATGATGCTGAAGCCAATTATGCCTGGATTCGGACAGTTACATTGCGGAGTGATTCTGAGATGAAAAAGTTTTTAAATGAGTTAAGTCCAAGCTTAGTTGCGGTTGTGGAAACTTACTTTGAAGATATGCGCGTTAGAGCTATGGGATATCGCTTTGGAAAGACTGCCATGGGGGTAAATAGTCTAACGTATTTCATAAGTAACCCTACTGCGCTCTTATTCGATGCTCTAGTAGACCTAAAATATAGACCCAGTTTCTATAGACATACTCAGGAGTCCGCAGAGGCTCTTTGGGTAGTAGCGGGAATTAAAGAGCAATCAGGCGAAGCTACTACTCATGGCCTAGAAGATATTTTTCCACCACAAAACATGCCTACTCCTCCACCTGAGACATCAGATGTAGACGAGGATAAAGGTCAAAACAGGGCTGCTGACAGTGAGAGTGCCGAAGGTGGTGAGGAAATGAGCCAAGGAGAATTTTATGCAAAACTTCTTGAGGCGGCCAAGGCTACGGGGTGGTCAGAAACTGGTCTTCAGGAGAGACGAGTGCGCGGCAAAATCGGCAGGGAAGCAAAGCTTCGGCGCGTGAGACGGCTAATTAAAAAAGGCCTAAGAGGAAGCATGTGGTGAAGGTAAGTTGCGGAGTCAAAAATGTTAATCGGTCAGTTTTGTTAAATAACCTAAACATGTTTTTTTATAAAACAGTCCTCAATTAAATCAATGGTTAGCTGGTAAACGAGTGATGAAAACTGCTACTGATCTGACTTAATTCCAGATTCGATGAAAACTTTTACATATCTCATAATCTCGTCCCAGTTTGCATGCTCAATCCAGTATTGAGTCATCTTCGAGTATGGCAGACTTTGGGATCTGAGCTCATCGGCCGCAACCCATTTGAGTTGGGAAATTTCTGCTGGATTTGGCACAACCTGACCCTCTTGATAGTAAACCACAAAAAAACGAGCAAATTCTGTTTGTTGATCTTGGTGAAAAATGGTTCGACACCACTCCCCTATGCCCTCGTTCGATTCTAAATTAATTTTGTCTTTCATGCCTCTATATACGGCTGTTGGGAACCTATCCCCCTTTAACAGGGGTTCTGCCATAAAGCACCACAATCCACTGTCATAATCTGCAGTTGGCGAACGCTGGCCTATGAGTATCTTTTGCTGAATTCCATCAACGACTGCAAAGTGGGCCACGCGATGAATAAGATTTGGATTAGATTGAAATTCACTAGAGCTAGCGAAACCGATTGCTTGGTCTTCTTCATTTACAATATCGAAGTATTTCATGGTGTCTATATCTTACTTTTTAGAGGATTATTTGCAAACGCTGAAAGCTGCTTAAGGTGGGCGGGCAAACAGGCTGGCTCGCCCTACTCTATTCTCATCAGAGCTCGCGCTGTGCGCATATTCTTTTGAAAAGTTACTTTACGCACAGAGCGAACCAATGCTACGACTCCAAAGTTTCACTCAGTTCATAAAAAAACTGGCCTCAGAGCCAGTTTTTTTATGTGTCGGATCTATGGAACCAAGTTGTAACTTATTTTCAGATTGAAAACCCTATAGTTGTGGCCAATTTTGATGTGGGTCTATCCACTAGTCGAGAAATTTGTTACGAAATTTAAAATTTTTGAAGTCATAATTTGCACTTAACATATTGTTTTATACCGAATTCAGTCATTCTCGGTTTTTCTAGGATCACAATATTATCATTTTCATTATCTATGAAGGCTTCATTCCATTTGTTCTCGACTGCAAGATTTCTTTCCCAGTAAAGGTACCCTCTATTGCGCAGTTCTTGTTTTAGTCTTGTCATCAATAGTCCTGCTAAACCATTTTTTTGATAATCAGGAAGAATGGCTGTCAAGCTGACATTGCATGTGTCTGCGGGCAAATCTCTGCCCTCAATCTTTTGTCTAGCTATGCTAAATCCAATAACTTTGTTATCTGTCGTTCTGAGAATAACAACAATGTTTGTTGGATTACTAAACCAATCATGATGCGTATCTTTTCTCTTTGTGTACGTTTGTGGAAAGCACGCCCTGTCAATTAGTTCGATTTGTTCCTTAATCTGGGAGAAGTCATCGTAGGGGTCGTAAACATCAACAGCAAATAATGAATGACTTAGTCTTTCTATATTTGGCAACATATGCTAATTATATCAGATGCCGATCAACTAGCTGTTTACAACTATGCTTTAACTTGCTATGACTGTCGGGGAAACAGGACTCGAACCTGCGACCTCACGCTCCCAAAGCGTGCGCGCTAGCCATCTGCTATTCCCCGAGAGGGTGGCCAATTCTGGGCAATTATACCAGCAGAACTGTCTGTGCCGAAGGAGGGACTCGAACCCACACGAGCGCAAAGCCCAAGAGATTTTAAGTCTCTCGCGTCTACCATTCCGCCACTTCGGCTAATCAGGCATCAATTATATACCACCTTTGACACATAGCCGAGAACCTCTTTTCGTGTTAAAATAATTGTTTCTGCCAGATATTCAGGATTCTTATGCCATCTCCCACAACCAAAGGTGTTGCCGCCGCTATGACCGTGCTGTTATTGGTCATGTTTATCAACTCAATGAGCTATGGAGTGCTAATTCCCTTGCTCTACCCTTACGCAAGTAGATTTAACCTTTCTCCCATAGAAATGAGCTTGCTGTTTGCGTCTTTTTCTTTTTTTCAATTTTTCGCTACGCCCATTATTGGCCGACTTTCCGACCGGTTTGGTCGCAAGCCCCTTTTAATTTCCTGCCTAATCGGCAGCGGCGTTTCACTGGCACTTTTTGCCAGTGCCCAGACGGCATTGGTGTTATTCTTGTCCAGAATTGTTGACGGAATTACCGGCGGAAACAACTCAGTTGCCTCAGCTATCGCTGCAGATATTTCCAAGCCTGCAGACAGGGCTAAAACATTTGGCATGCTGGGTGCAGCCCAGGGCATGGGTTTTGTGGTGGGACCGGCATTGGGCGGCATGCTCAGTCAGCTAGGTTTGACCGCGCCGTTTTGGATAGCCTCAGGTTTGGCCTTGGCCTCTGCAGTGGCAGGTCTGATCTGGTTGCCAGAGACCCTACGTGCCTCAGTCGAGCGGGTAGCACAGAAGGAATCCTTTTTTAGCGTCAGCAAGTTGGTTTCTGCCCTCAAGTTGCCAGTTGTAGGCCCGCTGTTAGTGCTCAGTTTACTGGTGTCACTAGCTCACAATGTGTTTGTGCTTGGATTCCAGGCCTATACCGTGGATACTCTCAAGTTGAGCACCACCCAGATTGGCATAATTTTCACGCTAATTGGTGTTGCCATTGCGTTCATGCAAGCTGGCGGCATTAAAAAGCTCCAGACCATCATAGAAACAGACAAACAGATCATCATGGGTGCGTTAGGATTGTTGACATTGGTCATGTTGCCCACCGGTTTGGTCAGCAGTTTGGTACTCTTCATCGTGCTGTCCATCACCTATGCACTTTGCTTTTCGCCGCTGTTTCCGTTGTTCTCATCGCAGATTTCTACCCATAGTCGAGAGGAAGATCAGGGTGGCATCATGGGCATCCAACAAGCTACGTTTTCACTAGGCCAAATTATTGGGCCAATAATTGCGGGTTTAGCCATAGCCCAGAGCACATCTCTGGTGTTCGTGTTGGCCAGCGCACTGTTTGGTATTGCCTTGTGGCGAACCTTCCTGTTGCCTGCAGTGTCCCGCAAAAAAATTGACCTTTAGGCTGCGGCTCACAATTTGCGCTGGCACAAAAACACGTTACAATACGGATTGAGTTGTAGAAAATTGCGGGTGTAGTTCACTGGTAGAATGACTCCCTTCCAAGGAGTAGAAGAGGGTTCGATTCCCTTCACCCGCTCACTCGACAAACTCCGCAAGGCGGAATATGTTGTAGGCATGGCCTGATATAATTTCATCGTTCTTATTAAAATGGAAAAACCTCATGAATAAGTTAGAGAGACATTTTGACTTCAAAGGATTAGTTTACAAAATTAAGCAAAGTATTGGTTTAAATATTGAAGTCATTGCACAAGAGATAATAGTGGAGTTTGTTAAGAGCTCTCCAGGTAGGTATGTGATCGCTCAACAAAGTGATGGGTCAGTCGTGTGGCAAGCAGAAATTAATAACGGCAGACTGGAAGTAACGCAGCATCTGATAAATTTACCGCCAGATGACCTGGTCATTTCATTTATGGAACATAATGGGACTGTTTATAGATCTGACAGTGGATATGCAAGATTCACCTAGATTCTTAGTTTCAATTTTATGCTACAGAAGTTTC
>CAZSHY010000002.1:42766-45478 GCA_964607125.1 uncultured Pseudomonadales bacterium
GAAAGCTATAAAAAAGATCTGAGCAACATCCTGGATATTAATATTGCAGCAATTTCTGAATTACATATTGGAGACTGAGGCGCCACCCAGCGCCGGTTGTTATTTAGTCAGCGCAGGTCTACTATTTATAGTATGGAAAATCAATCAAATTTTACAGACTTCGATTCAAATAAAGTCGATCCTTCGCAAATAAATCAACCCCACGCTTCAATTCAAGAGAAGACTAAATTAGTGCCTCTGTTATTGACCATTTTAATAACTGCCATCGTTTTTGGCGTAGGTGGATATTTGATTGGGTTGAAAATTAACAGTTTGAACCAGCCTAACAATGTTTCTACAAAGGATATGCCCGCCTTTGTGCCCCCGCCAACGGTACTTCCAGAAGCAACTAAACCGCCAATTTCTGTAACTGATAGCACCATGATTTACGCCTCGGATCTTGAATCTACTCTTGGCTGGAGAACGGTTTCCTATCCACAAAATATCTTGGCAGGTCAAGATGGGAGCACAAAACCAGGAAAAATTGAGTTTCAAATTCCTTCTAGTTGGTCTGTTAATGAGGTAACTTCAGAGGCATGCGCCATGTATGTTGTTTCCAACGATGATGAAAGTTTGCGGCTACAAATTAAACCTATCTGCGGCCTTAGCAACAATGATTATCTACCTTTGAGTGGATCGATTCAAATTGTTGGGCTAACACCTAGGGTAGGCAATGACGGCCATGATTCTTATACAGTTAGATTCTTGGAAAAAGAAGCTAGCAGCTATCACTATGGCACTATCGGTGTATCGCCGGGGGCAGCAATAGATATTTCTAGTGACCAAATTTATCCGCATCTAGTGTTGCATTATCAACCTGACAGGTTGGAGCAATGGCTGTGGACTTCAGTTGACATGACATACAGTGAAAATTCTGGTAGCAAGGTGGCAGCGTTGCGGAGCGCAGATACAATTATTTCTACCCTTAAATTGGTAGATTAACTTCGTTCATACTCTCCCCTCTGTTACAATGTGCCTAGATGATACCTCGCAAACTTAAGCTAAGATTTCTTTTTCTATTTGGCATCTGCCTAGCCTTGTTTGGATTCTTTGCCCTCAGGCGGTACTTGGGCCTGAACTCAACCAACGGTTTGGAATCAAGCGAGCCGGTGATTTTGACAACCCCGGAGGTCGGTGACGTTGCCAGCACACAACCTGAACAAGCAGTAAATAACGATGATAGTCTGCGTGAGATTGATGTACAGCTCGTTGCTTCTAACTTAGAAGTACCTTGGGCCCTTGCCTTTACCTCCCCAACCAGAATCTTGGTCACCGAACGTCCTGGTAGAGTCCGCGTCATAGAAAATGGCTCATTGCGTTCGGAGCCACTTCTTTCCATCCCTGCGGTATCTTCCAAATCTGAGGAAGGTCTCATGGGCCTGACACTCCACCCAGATTATGACAACAACAAATTTTTCTATGTCTGTTATGCGTATCCCCAGGGCAAACGGTTGGTGGATCGAGTCGAGCAGTACCGCGATGATGGCTTGGCCGCGGTCCGAGTCGCTACCATTATTGACAACATTCCCGCCGCTCAGTTTCATTCTGGATGCGAGCTGGGATTTGGTCCAGACGGCAAGTTATATATTTCCACCGGCGATGCCACAGACAAAAATCTTGCTCAGAGGCTAGATTCTCTGGCAGGGAAAATTCTGCGACTTGAAGCGGACGGTAGCGTGCCCACTGACAATCCTTTTCCTGGATCGGCGGTGTGGAGTCTTGGCCACCGCAACCCTCAAGGTTTTGATTGGTTAGTGAATAACGGGCAGGTTTCTTTGTTTGCCGCTGAGCACGGACCTTCAGGATTTGACGGTCCCGGTGGTGGTGATGAGGTAAATTTGATAACCAAAGGTCAAAACTACGGATGGCCGACGGTGTCGCACCTAAAATCCCAACCCGGCTTAGTTGACCCACTTTTAGTCTTTACTCCCGCCGTCGCTCCGGGCTCATTGATCATCTATGATGGTGAGACAGCCAGCCGCGGTCCGTTGGCTATGCCCCAATTTGCCAATAACCTGTTTTTTGCCATGCTCAAAGGCGAAGGCATTACCCGAGTAGTGCTCGACCAAGCAGACCCAAGCCGCGTAATTGAGTACCAACGGTTGCCCCAGGTGGCATTTGGTCGCATCCGCGAGCTTCAAATAGGTCCAGATGGGGCCATTTACTTCACTACCAGCAACAGAGATGGTCGGGGCACCATCCGGCCTGGTGATGATAAGATTTATAAAATAGTACCAAAATGACAGCGGAGCATTTAAAATCACCGGTCCGAAGTTTTGACCAGCTAGGTGGTACTCTCGAGACTCTTGTTGTAGATGGTCAAACGCTGTACATCAAATTCTTGACCGAAATCTCAGATCGCCAAACCGGTCTGGTTGGCGTGGAGTCAATGGCGCCCAACCAGGGTGTATTGTTTGTGTGGGATCAAACCAAGCTGCCGGACAATCCAGATCCGCATCTTGCGCCTGCTTGCATCATGTCAAACATGAGTTTTGCCATTGTTGCGGTTTTTGGAGATGGTCAGGGCAAGATAGTTCAAGTCAGTCCAATTTTAGAACCAGAGTCTGAACCGCATCTTTGCCCGCAACCAGCCCGGTGGATGTTGGAACTGCATCCTGATACGCTCGGCAGTCTAAAGACATCTTTTCAAAATAACACTCAGATTCTGGATGA
>CAZSHY010000003.1:0-42156 GCA_964607125.1 uncultured Pseudomonadales bacterium
TAAGGCACACCGCCAGCGTTCATCCTGAGCCAGGATCAAACTCTCAAAAAAAGGTTCAAAAACGCAAAATGAGTCTTGGAACTTGCGTTCTAGTATTCACTCTGCGGTAAATGACAATTTGAGTGTTGTATCAGCTCATTAGTATTTGGTTATCTTATTTACTGATCTCAAAGTATTTTTAACGGTTTTTGTTTGCGTCACACTATGATAAACATGATGTGGTGCAAACCGTTGTCGGTCTACTACCACCATGTTTATGTCAATTTGTTTGTTGTTGACTATATTAGATGTTAAAGAGCTGGCTTACTGATGCAGACGCCGCATGAAACATGCGGTGCTTGACCAAGACGCGCGCCACAAACGCAACCAGAAAAGTGTCTGATTTTGTGTTTGTTCTCTGATGAGAAACTGTATTCCAGATGAGTATCACCGTTGTCGGGACTTCATCTGTAGAAGAGTGTTATTGTAACACGTTTGATGTACGTGTCAAAGGGAGGGTTGAGGAAGAATTAGTAGGCAATCGCTATTGTTTTGGCTGTTGGATCGGCGATTGGTTCCTCTGCCGTGCGTCGGAAAACAAATCCAGTTTTATATTTGGCAAAAATTTCCCCCAGCAGTTCCTCTTGACGGACTGCCCTGAGTCTAAGTGTGCCCACCTTGAAGCCTGTATGGTCGTCATGAGCGGTGGTATCACCGAGGGTGGAATCTGGGACAGTCTCTAGAATCATGTACCAAGTTTCTTCAACAATGTTGTCTGTCTTAGACTTGCGCCGATGTTTGTCCAGGATCATAAAGGTGCGCTCGTACATCTGGTAATCATCTTCTTTTTCATTGGCCAGGCCAACCACGACTGAGGCAGGTCGAAGCAAGCGATCCGGCCATTGCGGGCTAGGTGTGCTTGACTTATCAATTCGAGACAGCGTCACGTCCCGGCCATGGGAGTCTGTACTATGCCAGGTATTTAGACTAGTCGCATCAATTCCTTTTATGAGGTCGGTAACATTCGACTGCTTGCCGTAGTGGCTGAATATGTCTGGGTGCATCAGGACCATATCGGCTGGTTGAACAGCGCCAGGCGGGACACACTCTGGAGGCACAGTCGAGTGGTGATTAAGCAGATACTCTGACAATAGCACTGCAGTTACGGGCATGATTTTGCCATTATTACTTGCGACAGATGCGGAAATTTGCAGTTCAATTGCTTGGTATTTTTCATCAAGTCCCATATCTATGTAGCGCTGCCTGGCGCGCTTGAGCAAAGCTCTGAACTTTTGATGTGTCTCTTCACCAATTTTTGATTGCAGGTCCGGACGAGCCATGATATCTTCAATGATGTTCGATCCTGCGTTGTCCCAGTGATTATCCCCATAAAAAGCATCATAAAAACAGGTGAATGCGGTGATACAAGTTTGGACATCGGCCACTAGGCGGCGTTTTAGTTCACTATTTTCAATGAACGGTAAAAGGTTGGGGTCCAGGTTGTCTAAATCTGGCTGTGGTGCAAATGTTGAATCTTGGAAGTCAGGTTGCTTGACCAATTGGGATTCAACTGGTTTGAACTGACCCTTTGCGCCGAGAAACAGCTTGCCAAGCTTTGTGTTCATCAAGGCAAGTGAGCCCAAAGTTGCGCTCAATGACTTTAAAAACTCACGTCGGCTGAGATGTCTTTTATCCATAACTAGCCAAAATTATACTACCCCAATAGTGCCACCGCCTATACAAAAAGTACCCTGATCTGAGATACGGTACACGACTCCTGCCTGCCCATCAGCGATACCTTTGGTAGACTGTTCAAGATTGACCAAGACTTCTTCATCCTCCGTCAGTGAAAAGGTGCATGGAATCAACTCGCCGGTGTGCCGGATGCGAACGGAGTAGGTTTGACCACCTTGATCCAGCGGTGACTGACCGCCAATCCAGTGTGGCGATCTCATGATGAACGATTCCTTGAGCGCCTCGCGGCCAAAACCAACCACCAGCCGGTTCTGGGCCGCATCCTTGGCAATCACATAGAACGGAGGAATATTGGTTCTATCTACCACTCGGCCGTCTGCTAGCGTAATTTGACTGCTGGGGGAAATGGTGAAACCATGACGTTGGCCTATGGTATAAAACCACAATCCCGAATGTTGGCCAATCACCGTGCCGCTGGTATCAACTACATCGCCCGGGTTCTCGCCCAAGCGCTCTTTGAGGAACTCGTGGACGTTAATATCACCAATGAAGCAGATGCCTACAGAGTCCTTTTTGGTGGCGACTGAGATTTTGCGGGCGGCCGCTGCCTTGCGTACCTCGGTTTTGTGTAGTTCAGCCAGCGGAAATAGCGTGTGTGCCAACTGGTCTTGACTCAGAACATACAAAAAGTAAGTTTGGTCTTTATGCAGGTCGGCAGGTATGGTTAACTGTGGCCCGTCGAGCCCGCGCTGCGCGCGGTCGCCAGTAATCTTGGCATAGTGACCCGTGGCAACGAAGTCAAAACCTTCGGCAATGGCCCAGTCATAGAACAAGCCAAATTTAATTTCTTTATTGCACATCACGTCTGGATTGGGCGTTCGCCCCGCTGCATACTCCGCAAAAAAATACTCCACTACTTTGTCGTGGTAAGCCTGCTTGAAGTCCAAGACCTTGAAGGGAATACCTAGAGTTAGTGCTACCGCCAACGCATCTTTGCGATCTTCCTCAGTCCGGCAACCCGGTGCACGCCAACACTCCAGGTAGACACCTGTGACGTCGTAGCCACTTTCAATGAGCAGGTGGGCGCAGAGTGAGGAATCCACCCCGCCCGACATACCCAGGGCCACGCGGGGGCGGCTCTGTTCAGAACTCGTTGATTTGCCAAAGTTTTTCATGACAACGACCAATTATACAGGATGTACCAAGGCAGGTGATATATATTGATATAATATGGCTATGGTTGCGCATCCTGAAAATAAGTACCACTCCCTCTTTAACCAATTTGTGGAAAATTACACCCCAGATGCTGATCAGAATGAGGTGCTGGCCGAACGCATCATCGGGACTGTTCGAGAGTTACTATCTGTCGGGTCAAAAACAAGCACAATCGCCGCCTACCTCATCATTCGACAATATGGGGATGCGATAGCAGAAGTATGTCGTGCCCTGCCCACTCCTTTTGTTAGCACCAAGGTTTTATTTGAGACCGACCCTGCAACACGGCAAGTCACTCGGGCGGGAAAGCTGGTTGCGTATCATCTCAGTCGACGACCACTTCATTTCAGTTTCCCCGCTTGGGCAACTACGCCATTATTATTGGCAAATTTGTACACGACTGAGGAAACTAGACGACGCGGTGTGGCAAAGCAGTTAATTGGACGAGTCGTGACTGGTAATGCAAATGCAAAAAAACAACTTTTTGCTACAACCAGCCCCGACAATCAAGCCTCTCAGGCGAGTTTTAGAGCCCACGGTTTTCAAATCGAGCGTCAACAAGGCTATTTTTCCAAATATGTTCGTTTGTTTAGACATCCTGAGCCGCATGAGCTAAGTGGATCAATGAACAGCGACTATGCAAGCTATGATCCATTCGCTGGACTAGATCCCTATGGTCGTATGATTGACCTTGGCGCAAGCGAAAGGTTTGATCTTAGCAATTGTTTTAGAAGTGCGAACTCTAATCCCGAGTTAGGACTTCCAGAGATAACTCAAACGGCCATGGATGCGCTCCGACGTTCAATCTACCTGCCCTCTTGGCTGCTCGCCTATCGTGATGAAGTCACACCACGACATGATTTCCCCATTTTACTTGAGGTGAGGCGCTCCCTTGAGGGGAAGAAAACAACACATGAGCCGGTGGCATACGTTATTCCGGAAACATTAGCCACCTACCCCAAAACATTCGCCTGGTCTACTCCAGAGATGCAAGAGCAACGAGACTTTGCCGGCCACACTTTTGTTGTGATTAATCCCAAGCTTACACCTGAGCAAGTCTGGGAGTTACTTACTAGCTACTGGTCTGAAATGGGATTTGGCCGGTGGATTACGATTGCGCAGGTTAGTCCACGAGGCAGACTACCCGGATCAATGCCTGATCACTTGCAAAAAAACGAGCAAATCGTGATGATGCAGCATCCCGATCCACTTGATAACTAGGCAAAGTAATTGGCGACGCCAATCTTTTGTAAAAGCCGCTGGTACTTTTTGGGATCGAGTGTATAAAAACTAGGCAGCAAAGGTAGAAAATCCGGATTATAAGATACGGCTTTATCGACATCAGCCAGCGCGCACTTGCCAATGTAAAGGCTCGTCGGGTCAAATTGCCTGTCAGCCAGCCATCGCCACACCTGAATCATGCCCTGAAAGTAGCACAGGTCTTTGGTAAAGCCACCGGGCTGACTGGTATCTGTCATGCCGCGTTTTTGGCGAAAAACTATGTCCCACCGACGCTCGGGGTCTTGAACAAAAGGTGCCAGCTCTCGCCAGACTTCAGCAAACGAACCCTGTTGGGCCCAAGCCACAGCCAGATAACGAAGTGCAGAATTAAAGGCAGAATTGAACTCGCGAGGCAGTAAGCTATGAAGAGCCGCTAGTCCTTCTTCTGTAGGCAAATACTCGCTGAATCCAAACTTTTTTTTCTGCTTGTACCAGGGTTGTTGCTCGTAGTTGATCCGCCGCAAAGCATGCGTGCCAATTTCATGGTACATCATGGACAGCAGTCCTTCTTTTCTAAAAAAACAGGGCAGCCTCAGCTTAACGGTGTCAGTGGTGATAGCAGCCCGAGTGATAAAAGTGCTAGACCAAACCACGCTAAATCGGTCAGCAATTTGGTGCATAGAAAGGTAGGAATGTACCTTGGCATCTACTTGAGCTTGAGTTAGCTCACTGCCCTCCATCATCCACAGATCTTGTTCGTTGCGGCCAAAATATGCCTGTTTGACAATCTTTTCTGCAAGTTGTACCAACTCTGGCGTGGGCAAGCCATATGTCGTTAGGTCTTGGTTGGAAAAATCGTCTGCGTAAACAAACTGGGGGTTGTAACTCGGGTTGGCCAAAAACCGTTCTTTTTCTGACAGTAAATTGGTTGGAATGAGTTTGCCCAAAAGTCCCATGATTACTCTTCTGTTTCGCCTATTAAGAATCCTTGCACATCCTTGCGGCCGAGCTCAATTTTATGGTTGGTTCGGTTGAGGCGTTTGCTGACTACTACAGCTGTCTCAACTTTATGTCCCTTGAGCTTAAAACTTAAACTGACCACGGGCACCTTGCCCTCGATCTCTTCCTGTTGGCGCCAAAGCAAGTCTTCCAGGTCAACCAGGCCTAACTCTTTTGCCAGCTGTTCACTAATAGCAGATCGATAGCGGCCAGTGTTAACTAAGACGTCAAAGTTGTGGAGTTTGCCATGATCGTCAAAAACGCTAATGGTAGGATTGGTACTGATGATTTTGAGACCTTCTTCAATTTTGATGTTATCTGCAAAGCTCTCGGCAAAGAGTGCTTGAGAAATTTTGACGCCATGCTTGGCATCGCGGACTTCTAGTCCCTCAACCCGTTCAAGTCTCCGCTTGAGTCCAGCCCGATTACACAGTTGAATAGATAAACCGGGGAAACCGTTAAGCTCAACAATCATCGGCCCCTTCTCTGCATGCACAAACAGATCGGCGCCCATAAACTGATAGCCAGCGGCATTTGAGGCTGTCACGGCAGTTTCAAGGAGCTTGGTCCAGTTGGGGATAATTATGCCGTTGACCTTTTTTTTGGTGCCTGGAAAATGGGTAATAAAGCCAGATTTGCCGGTGATGCCGTAGGTAGTTACACCGGTGGCCATGTCCACGCCCAAGCCGATGGCCCCCTGGTCTAAATTGGCTTTGCCTTGTGATTCCTTGGTGGGAATGCGAGCCTCTGCCATGACTGGGACTGAGTTGAAAACTATAATTCTCACGTCCGGCGTGCCTTTGTAAGCGTACTTGGCTATGGCTGGATGAGCTACAATCATTTCTTCAATAATCGCTTTGTGGTCACTGCCCCACACGCCAAATTCACCATCAAGGATGTTGTTCACATGAAGGCTTAAATCATCGGCGGTGAGGTTTTCGCCAAAACTATTTTTCCAAATGGCTTTGTCTGCAACTTTATCTTTGATTACCCAAATACCCTTGCCTGCGCTGGAGTTGGCAGGCTTGATTACAAAGGGGACGGGCACGGCTTCCCAACGGAGCGCTTCTAAATCGGACATGGTGGAACAAACGTGATACACCATGGCTGTGGGAATGTTGTGTCGGACGAGCAGCTCCTTGGTTTTGAGTTTGGAAAAACCATACTGCTTGGAGGCAGAAGTATTCAAACTAGTGTATTTATGCCGAGCATTCATGCCCAGAATGTGTGAAGGTTTGACTGACATGGGTTTTATTCCTCAATCAGTGATCTAAATCTAAGTCGTTCTGTCAGGCGGAGGCCCACAAATCTGCCTATTAGGATATTTAGTAGACCAGTTCCGATAATGAGCAGCTCAGGCTCAACCAAGGCAAATTTTTGAAGTGGCTCCCACTTGAGGAAGAATCCAGACACAACTGACAGGCCCAGCGTTTCAATAGTCAGAGCGAGCGCATCGCTCGGCTTAGTTCTGCCTTGTGCATCGAGGAAGTTTTCTGCAAGCAGTACCAAAATCAAAATTGGGAAAATGTTGACACTCATGAGTGTCACCAAATCAAAAGCGGGTGCCAAGAGTATTAACCCAAAAATGCCCATGGAGATGGTCCATAAAAGCAAGGCTGTACGGGGCAAATATGCGAGTTTGGTTGACTTAAGAAACCGCTTGGTCAACATGGCTGAGATGATAATGGCTAGGAAAATAATTACACCTTCCAGCACACCTGTAGAAACAAGAGCTACGGCGAGAACCGCTGGAATGTAAATACCAAATCCGCGCAGACCAATAACGTGCCGTGACGCAGCGATCAGCGAGGCAATCAGGGGAAATAGCAAAATTAAGACGATGATGTTGGGTTGAACACCTTGGGAAACTGAGTAGCGGATAGCATACTGAATGAAGTTGTTCCAACTCAGTGGACCGGGATCGTTCTGTTCTAAGTAGGCAGCCAGCTTGCTCTTCTGCTTGCCTGTAGGCTCAGTAATATCTTGGTCTTTTTTGTCTTGAATCTTTTTTTCAACAGCGGCTGATGGAGTAGCCAGTTGGCCGCTGAGCGTGGCGATTGCTGACTCTGTAGCCATGATGTCGTCACCGGGCAGACCCACTCCCACTTCAATTGGGGCTGAGTCAAGGCTGGTTTGAGCCTGGGCGAGGCCAGAAGCTTTACTCCAACTAAGGGTCCAGGTGGTGAAGATGGCTAGTAACATGGCTAGTGACCATGTGAGTCGTTTCATGTGTGGTGTGGCTATGGTGGTTTTCATACAGGTTGTATTATACCTCCTGGCGTCATAACATGCGAATTATCAAACCAAAATCTTGATCAAGGAGCTGAGAAAGCCAATCAACACCGACACCAGTAAAAGTGTGAAAAACCAATTTAAGGTTACTCCGCCCAAGACAATGCTCTGAATAATAAACCCGGGTACCAAATAAGTGGCCAGCCAAAGTAAAAATACGTTGATGACCGTTGAAAAAAGTCCCAAGGTGATGACATTAATTGGCAAAAACAGGATTTTTAGAACCGGCTTGCCCAGTGAATTGAGCGCAGTCACAACCGCAGCGGCAATAATCAGGGCCATCCAGTTGGTGAAAGTAATTGACGGAAAAATTCTAGAGAGAATAAAAAGCGTTAAACCGGTGCGCAAAATTGGGCGAAGCATACCCTTAGCTTACCACACTCTACTCCCTGAGCATAGCCTTGGTCCGCCTGCGACTATGTTGTTTTTTGGAAAATCGATGTGACTCATCCCGAATCTGCTGAATCAATTGTAGTGCCGGGTGGCTGCCGGGCAAAGTCAAAATGTCATAAGTCAAAGTATTTAAAAGTTGACGCTTGTCCGCTTCGGCCATCTGTCGAGGTCTAAAGCGAGGAATGACCAATCTGTCAGGATGTTTGGCTATACCAATTAGTGGCGTGGCCCAGTCCCAAACGCTCAATGCTGCGCGGACTTGTCCCTTGCCGCCATCAATTACGACTAGGTCTGGCCTACCCCACTCCGGGTGGTTTTGCCGACGGGTTAAAGCCTCCTTCATCATGTGGTAGTCATTGGGCGTATTAAGACTGCGAATGTTAAATAACCTATATTCATCGGTAGCAGACTCACCACCAACAAACGTGACCATTGCCACACTGGCCAAAGTACCAAAGGTATTACTTACATCGTAGCCCTCTATTCTATTTAGTGGATACTCAATGGGCACGCCCTGATGCTCATTGAGTACACGGCTCAAGTACTTGAGACCGTCACCTTTGAGCTCCTGCATTAATGCCGGCGTACTCAGCTCGGGACTAAGTTTTTTTTGCGGATGAGTAACGGCTTCTATCAGAGCAATTCGATCTCTAATGACAGCCGCATTTTCAAATGCTTCTGAATTAACCGCCTGAGTAAGTTGGCGTTGCAGATCATGGACCAAGTCATGCTTTTTTCCCTTTAGAAACAGCTCGAGCTGGCCAATCATTTCCTGGTAGGCCTCGGGAGTGATTGCGCCAATGCAAGCTCCAGAACAAAGTTGCAAATGGTGATAAAAGCAAGCTCTGCTTGGCTTGCTCGAGCCATTGCACCAGGGGAATATTGGCCTGACCAACTTAAGCACCTCATTTACTTTGTAGCCACTTTGAAATGGTCCAAGCAGCGTACCTGTTAGGTGACGGGTGATGATTTCTTTTTTTCTGACTCGCAAAACTTTAGGATACTTTTCGGATGTAATGTGAATATAAAGCGGGCTCTTATCATCTTTGAGCAACACGTTGTATTGTGGCTGGTAGGTACGGATCAACTGAGCTTCAGTTAGAAGTGCCTCAAGTTCACTAGCCAGAACTTGGAATTTAAGTTGCGAAGCGGTGGTTGAGAGTTGATGAATGCGGGCTGATAACCGACCTAGCTGAGCATATGACCGGACGCGGTTCTTGAGGTTTTTAGCTTTTCCGACGTATAAAACGGTGTTGTTTGCGTCGGAAAACCAATACACTCCCGGCTGTGAGGGTAGTGACGGCAATACTGATGCCCACTCCAAGGAGGACGGTGGGATTGGTAAGTCGTCCGAAGATGGGTGGGGCGCTAATGATGGTGTGGTTGGTTGATTCATAGACAATTTGGCCAGCGCTATCACGTATTGTAACAGTCGCGCGCTCCGCGCGCGGCAGGCTCCAGGTCTCAGTCAACAAAGTGATGGGCACCGCTCTAGATTCAAATGGTAGCAGCGCATCAATCTGACGAACCACATTGCCCACTGTCAGATTTAAGTCGTAAATGGCTGTGCCTGAGTTATTAGTCAGCGTTAAAATTGACAATCCAGGCACGGGTAAGCCAAAAAGCTGTTGTGATGAAATTCGGATATGGTATTCATTGGGAAGCTCTGGTGGTGCTTGAGTAAAGGTTATTTGAACGTCCTTGGTTGTACTATCCTGTGCTTTATAAAAACCAGCAGCGTATGGTGTGGTACTGGATACGCCATTGATGGCAAAAACAATGTGGTTGAGGTCAAACTGGTTGAAGTAATCCACCCCGCCTGTGGTGGCGCCCCAGGTTGGATCGATGGGCTGCCAGTTCCCACTCGCGGCATCATAGTATTCCGGCCAAGCATGGAGCACGTCACCCTCCAAGCCGAGGGGTCGAAGTTTCTCATTTTGAGTGTAGGCAAAACCAGTCAGTCTTCTGGCCGGTATGCCCGCTGCGCGGGCAATCGTCACAAAAGTGTCGGTGAATTCTTGACAAACCGCTTGGTCGGGATTGGCGAGTGCATCGACTGCGCCGAGGCGATGAAGTTTTTGAGCTTCAGTCACGTCCGCATAGGTCAGAGTTTTAACCAGATAGTTGTAAATGTTGCTGGCAGTCGGATTCTGCTGAGCTAGATTGGTGATAGTTGGGTTTTGAACCTGCCAAAATGGCTGGGTAGATAGGTGTTCCTTGAGTACGGTCTGGCCCGGCGTGTTGTTTCGCTCCAAGGTGACGGTGATGGTGGCCATCAGGTCAACGGTCGTGATGGAGTTGGCAGGAATGCGGTAGGTAGCTATCCAGTTGCCGTCTGGGTCACGCTTGAGAGTCGCAGGCAAGGGAGAAAGTGACTCATAACTGACTTTTTGAAACTGTGTGTCTGGCGGCAGGGCAATTTGACCAACAGCTTCAGACGAACCTGTGTTTTCCAGCTGATATCTGATATTCGCCCCATAGTATTGGGTGTCGCCGAAAAAGAGCGTTACTCCGCTGGCTTGTTCACCGGCAAAGGTAGTAATGGTATGTTCTGTAGTAGTTTGCGTGCTGGTTGGCGTAGGCTCGGCTCGCTTGGGAGCGCCAAATTTGAGAGGGGTTTGAATGACGGTAGTTAATTGATCGAAGGCTTGGGCGGTGCCCAACTTGGGCGCATGAAACTCAAGGACACGGCCGCCAATAGTAGCCAAATCGTTGGTCAGGTACTCAATTGTAAAAACGCGCGACTTGCCCTCACCTACTACCTGGTCTGGGAAATCGAGGGCAATGGTGGTGGCAGTGGGTGTAGAGACGACATTAGGTGCCAGCGGTGAGTTTTTATAAGTGGCTAGAACACTTTTTATGTCACCTGAGTTGGTTTTGAGAGCGTACTGCTTAATAAATACGGCTGGAGTTTTATTGGTGATGGAAATTTGGTGGACTACCCGAGTATTGCCTGATTCATCCACCGTATATGTGGATTGGAGTTGGCTGGTAAACTGTTCAGCAGCCAGAACGGGAATTGGCAAAGCGCAAAAGATGCAGAATAAAAACAGTAGAGAAATTAATCTTGAGTTCACACCGCTATTCTAGCTTATGGCTAGGACTTGCGGGCGCGCATCTGGTCAAATTCTTGTTGGAGAAATACACCTGTACTGGTAGAAGTTAGTTGGGCAAGTTGAGATGGCGTGCCGGTGGCAATAATTTGGCCTCCACCCTCGCCTCCCTCAGGACCGAGATCAATTATCCAATCTGCGTTTTTAATCACATCCAAATTATGTTCAATCACGATCACGGTATTGTTTTGCTGGACCAACTTATCCAAAACCTGCAGCAGTTTCTTAACGTCTTCAAAGTGCAAGCCGGTGGTTGGTTCGTCCAAGAGGTAGACGACATGGTCGGTGGTCCTGGTAGAGAGTTCCTTGGACAACTTCACACGTTGAGCTTCGCCGCCACTGAGAGTGGGGGCTGGTTGGCCAAGCTCAATGTAGCCTAGACCCACGGATTGAAGTGTTTTGAGTTTAGTCTTGAGTGTCGAGTGGCCGCTGAAAAACTCGGCTGCCTCGTCCACAGTCATTTTCAATACCTGATGAATGTTTTTTTCTTTGTAGTAGACCTCTAGAGTTTCGGCACTGTAGCGCTTGCCGTTGCACACATCGCAAGTTACGTACACATCTGGTAGAAACTGCATTTCTATTTTAATTTGGCCATCGCCCTGGCAAGCTTCGCAGCGGCCGCCCTTGACATTGAAACTAAACCGACCCGCGGTATAGCCTCGTAGCCTGGCATCCTTGGTTTCGGCAAAAACCTTGCGAATGTAGTCAAATGCTTTGGTATAGGTGGCGGGATTGGAGCGGGGGGTTTTGCCGATCGGGCTCTGATCGATCAAAGTAATGCGTTTAACTTTTTCTGGGACCATGATTGAATCAATCGGACCAGGTGTGACATCCAGATGATGGCCTAGGTGTTTGGAAAGATGTTGAAAAAGTGTGTCATGGAGCAGGGTTGATTTTCCAGAACCTGAGACGCCGGTGATACAAGTCAGAGTGTTGAGTGGGAATGAGACATCCACTTGCTTGAGGTTATGGTGGCTGGCGCCGGTTATGCGGATGGCACTCTTGTCTGCCACTGCTACGATTTGATCATTACCGACTTCGTCGTCGCTGACTAACCTGCGCTCATGAGGGTCACCAGGTGTGGGACTGAGGGGAGTTTTTTTCTTACCTTGGCGTTCAATCTGAACTTCTTTTTTTCTAGCCAGATACTGCCCGGTAAGTGATTTTTTATCATTCATTAAAGTCTCAGGTGTGCCTTGAGCCACCACTGTACCACCATGTTTGCCGGCGGCCGGTCCAAAGTCCACGATCCAATCTGCTGCCTGCATCACGTCTCGATCGTGTTCAACCACAATCACGGTGTTGCCTTTTTGCTGGAGATTTTTGAGGGTTTCAATTAAGCGATGGTTGTCCCGCTGGTGCAGACCAATCGTCGGTTCGTCCAAGATGTAGAGCACGCCGGTCAGGCCGGTGCCAATCTGGGAAGCCAACCTGATACGCTGAGCTTCTCCACCGGCCAAGGTGGAAGCTTCACGGTCCAAACTCAGGTAATCTAGGCCAACCGAATTGAGAAACTCCAGGCGGCTGGTGATTTCTTTGAGAATGGACTCGCCGATGATGGCTTCCTTGGCAGTCAATTTATGCTCACTGGTCAAAGTCTGGAACCAAGCCAGAGAGAGATTAATGGCCAAATGACCCGCTTGAGCAATATTTTTTCCGTCCACATGAACGCTGAGCGCCTCTTCCTTGAGTCGAGTTCCCTGACAGCGAGGGCAGATCTGTTTTTGCATGAACTCTTCAATTTCCTTGCGAATGTAGTCAGATTCCGTCTCTGAGTAGCGGCGCTCTAGATTGGTAATAAAACCTTCAAACTTTTCATGAATCACGGTTTCTCGGCCAAACCGATTCTCGCCTTCGACGCGATAGATCTTGGGACTGCCATACAAGAGCAAGCGCTGGGTGTCGGCATCCATTTCTTCATAGATGGTTTTACGGTAGTCATATTGAGTATCATCAACCACAGCTTTGACTAACCGCGACCACCAGCTATCGGTGCTCAATGTGCGGGCAAAGGGGACGATAGCACCCTCGGACAAGGTTAGACCGGGGGCCACGATTTTGCTGGCATCAATTTTGAGCAGCGAGCCCAAGCCATTACACTCAGGGCAAGCTCCCTGCGGCGAGTTAAATGAAAACAGCCGGGGTTCAATTTCTGGGATAGAGATGCCGCAGTCGCTGCAGGCGCGCTTTTCGCTGTAAAGTTTGTCCTCGCATTGCTTGGGCGACTCTGGGAAAGTAAGGGATTCATCCAGAACAATGCTCAGCTCGACCATGCCCTCGGATAGTTTGAGCGCCTCCTCTACTGTCTGGTTGAGGCGGCTGCGGAGAGTTTTGGCTTCTTCGGCATTTTTGAGCTGTTTGCCACTGGTCACCAGGCGGTCCAGGACTACGCTAATGCTGTGTTTATTGGTTTTAATCAAGCTCAAATCACCGGAAACGCTATAAAACTGGCCGTCAATCCGGACGCGTTGGTAGCCTTTTTTTTGGAGGTTCTCCAACAAGTCGCGAAACTCGCCTTTGCGCTCCCGCACCACGGGTGCCAAGATCATGAATCGCACCGGCTGGCCGGAGTTGGCAGCGGCGTGATCCCGCACCTGACTAAACATGTGGTCAATAATTTGGTCCAAAGACTGGGTAGCCACTTCTTTGCCGCAGTTGGGACAGTGGGGCCGGCCAACTCTGGCATACAGCAGGCGCAAGTAGTCGTAAATCTCAGTGATGGTGCCCACGGTGGACCGAGGGTTGTGCGAGGTAGTTTTTTGGTCAATGGAGATGGCGGGTGACAGGCCTTCGATGTGGTCAACGTCAGGTTTGTGCATGATGCCCAAAAACTGGCGGGCATACGAGCTCAAACTCTCGACGTAGCGGCGCTGACCTTCGGCGTAGAGTGTGTCAAAGGCTAGCGAGCTTTTGCCACTGCCCGAGAGTCCGGTGAAAACCACCAGCTGGTTCTTGGGGATCTCCAGAGAAATGTCCTTGAGGTTGTGTTCGCGGGCTCCAGAGACGGAAATGGTGGTGGCGGGTTGTAGATTGGGCATGAAATGAGGATCTATTATAGCGAAGAATGGGCGAAAATGGAATGGTGGGAAGTTACACTTCTAGCGTTGCAATCGTATCTCTTAATATCGCCGCCAACTCAAAGTCCATGTCCTTGGCAGCCTGCCCCATCCGCCGCCGGAGTTTGTCGCTGAGCTTCTTCCTGTCGTAAGGGGTAAGCGCCGCGGGCTTAATTTTGAGCAGGTCGATGCTCTCGGTTTTGTTCAAGTTAATAATTAGTTCCTTAATGCCCTTAGCCTTATTAGCTTTCCGCTGGACCTCTTCATCTTCCTTCTGCCGCTCGATCATTTTCTTGCGGATTGGTTTTTGGATCGACTCGGGCGTGATGCCCCTCTCTAAGTTATAGGCAATTTGAGTCTCTCGGCGACGGAGTGTCTCTTCGATGGCCTGTTTCATGGCGATGGTCATCAGGTCGGCATACAAAATCACATGGCCTTCCAAGTGGCGTGCACCCCGGCCCATGGTTTGGATCAGCGAGGTTCGTGAGCGCAAAAAGCCAGACTTGTCGGCATCCAGAATGGCCACTAGAGAAACCTCCGGTAGGTCCAGGCCTTCGCGCAGCAGGTTGATGCCCACCACCACGTCGTAAACGCCCAGGCGTAGATCGTCTAGGATGTCGGAGCGGTCTAGGGTCACCACGTCTGAATGCAGGTAGGCCACCTTGGGATAGACGGTTTCTGAGGTCAAAATGTGTTCAATACTACTACTGCTAGTGTTTTGCCGGCGCAAGTGTGAAAAGTAAGTTGGGTCAATCGGGCCAATCGGCATGTCAGCGATGGGCAGTTCTTCTTGGTTCCAAATCGCGGCAATATCGTCTGGTGCGGCCTCCTCTAGATCATGTTGGACGCGGCGCTTTTTAATGATGTTGGCCAGCAAAATATCGATCTTTTCACGACTATTTAAGTATTCGGTCAAGGCCTCGGCCATTTTTTTGGTCAGGGTGGTCACGATGACGCGCTGGCCTTTGGCCTTGCGCAGCAAAATCTCCATGATTAGGTCTTCAATTTGGCCACCGGTGGGCCGCAGCTCGATGTTGGGGTCAACTAGGCCGGTAGGGCGCACCAGTTGCTCTACCACTTGGTTGTTTGATAGGGATACTTCCAGTGTTTCTGGCGTGGCTGAGACGTAGATCATTTGCTTGGTTTTTTGGAGAAACTCCTCAAACCGGAGCGGCCGATTATCCAGGGCACTGGGCAAGCGGAAACCGTACTCAATCAGGGTTTCTTTGCGGGCACGGTCACCATTAAACATGCCTCGGACTTGAGGCAAAGTGATGTGACTTTCGTCCACCACGGTCAAGAACGAGCCGTCGCCAAATTGACGGGCGCTTTCCGCAAAATAATCAATCAGCGTGAAGGGCGGCGCGCCTTGCGCGCGGCCATCAAAGTAGCGCGAGTAGTTTTCAATGCCGTTGACGAAGCCAAACTCGCGCATCATGTCTAAGTCGTAACGGACTTTTTGCTCCAGTCGGTACGCCTCAACGATCTTGTTGTTGGCGCGCATTGTGTTTAGCTGGGCATTCAGGTCGTGCTCAATCTCAGCAAACGCCTCCTGCTGAGATTTGGGGTCCATCATGTAGTGCTTGGCAGGGTAAATGACAACTTTATATGGCCTGCCTTCGGCCCGAGGATACGGGATTTGGTCTGCGGGCAGCGGGCTGCCGGATATGGGGTCGATCCAAGTGATTGAAGTGACTTGATTTTCCAATGTGTCGATACTTAGAGCCCGGTCGTCGTACGCCGGCCAGAGCTGGATGATATCGCCGCGGAGACGGAAAGTGCCCCGCTTGAAGTCAGCGTCCGAGCGATCGTACTGCAAATTGGCCAATTGAAGGAGGACGGTCTCGCGGGAAATAATCTCGCCCTCAATCAGTTCCAACAAGTACTTGCCATACTCAACTGGGGAGCCCAAGTTATAGATACACGAGACCGAGGCCACCACGATCGAGTCCGGTCGAGTCATGAGATTGGTGGTGGATGACAAGCGCAGCTTGTCGATTTCGTCGTTGATGGTAGCTTCCTTCTCAATGTAGGTGTCGGTGGTGGGGATATAGGCCTCAGGTTGGTAGTAGTCGTAGTAGGAGACAAAGTAACTGACGGCGTTATTGGGGAAAAAGTCGCGAAACTCCTGGTACAGCTGGGCAGCCAGGGTTTTGTTGTGGGCAATGATTAGGGTGGGCTTTTGGGTCCGTTGAATCAGGTTGGCCACGGTGAAGGTCTTGCCCGAGCCAGTCACACCCAGCAGGGTCTGGTGATGTTGGCCAGACTCCACGCCCGCCACCAATTTATCGATGGCCTCGGGTTGGTCGCCGGTGGGCTGATAGCTGGACTGCAAGGAGAAAGACATGGCTGTATTATAGCCTACCGCTGACTGGTCAGGCTAATTCTTCTGCTCTGGTAAATTTGTGAGATAATCAAACTAGTTCATGCACATCACTCCACTCAAAACTCCAATTGTTCAACCCCATGATGAGCTGTGGCCAATTCTTCGCGCTGGTTTGCCCAAATCATTGGTCGAACGGACGATTGTGGTAGTAACTTCCAAAATTGTTGGCTTATGCGAAGGCAGAGTCGTGCCTAAAAAGGACGGATCTAAGGAAGAAAAACGCCATTTGGTTGAGCAGGAGGCTGAATACTACGTGGACCCACGCACTTCCAAGTCAAAATACGACATCATGCTAACTATGAAACATGCTATCTTGGCGGTCAATGCTGGCATTGATGAATCAAACGTGCATGACCAATATGTGTTGTTTCCCAGCGACCCGATGGCGAGCGCCCAAAAAATTTGGCAGTTTCTAAGGTCAGAGTATAACCTCGAGGAAGTCGGCGTGCTGATCACTGATAGCCGGACTATGCCGCTCAAGTGGGGTCAAATGGGCACCTCTCTGGCTTACTGTGGCTTCTCGCCCTTGAACGACAATCGCGGACTACCGGACCTGTTTGGTCGAGAACTAGTCATGACTCAGGTGAATGTGGCAGAGAGTTTGGCGGTGGCAGCTGTGCTGGAAATGGGCGAAGCTGCCGAGTCCACCCCGTTGGCGTTGATAACAGAAGTACCCATGGTCCAGTTTTTAACTCGGCCGCCTACAGCAGAAGATGTGGCTGCACTGGTTATTGCCCCAGACGATGATGTGTACGCCCCCGTCGTCATGGCAGCGGCATGGCAGCCAGGGGGAAAGGCGCCTTAGGCAAGGTATGTTTAGTCAAGAAGTAGTCAGCTGGTTTAGCCGAAGCGTGGTCCGTCCACGCTGGTACAAGGCTTTTGTCCACATATACAAGTTTGCCCTGCGGGGTATGGGCGTGCTCAACTCGGGGGGTAATGATGCCACTGGTGAGGATTGGTTTTTGTCACGAGTTACAAGAGCTCGAGTCCAAACAGTGGTAGATGTCGGCGCCAACCTGGAGATATATGGGGAGAAACTTCTACCCCAGGCCAAAATTGTCGCGTTTGAGCCGCACCCAGTTTCGGCTAAAAGACTAAGCGCTCAGTCGCACTCGGCTCATGTCAAAATTGTGGCTCAGGCAGTCAGCAATCGAAACGGTTGGGCAACGCTGTGGGACTTTGCACCAGATGCGCCTCTCAAACATACTCAGCCTACGTCTACACTCTCCTCGCTCAACCAGTCAGTAATTGAAGGTCTCCACGGTCAGAAGTCGATGGGCTATCAGGTCAAGACAGTGACCCTGGACTCCGCCCTAGCCAAGCTAGGTGTGCACCATGTGGACATTCTCAAGATAGATGTGGAAGGTTTGGAATTGTCAGTCCTGCAAGGGGCCAAGCGATTGTTAGCCGCCCACGCTATTGACCTGATTCAGTTTGAGTTTAATGAAATGCACGCTTACCAACACGTGCTGTTCAAAGATTTTGTGGATTTATTACCCGGTTTTGACTTTTATCGGCTTTCAGCCCGGGGTTTAATCCCTTTGGGCGCGTACCGGCCGCTGACTCATGAGCTCTTCGGTTTTCAAAATGTGCTTGCGATTGCTCATAAAAAACGTGCCAAGTGGTTACGCATTCTATCCTGACGCAAAAGGAGGAGTATGGCTAAACAAATGATCAGTGTCTCTACCAAAACGGGCGACGCTGGCAAAACCAGTCTGGCCAACGGTCAGCGACTATCCAAGGATCATCCAGTTTTTGGGGTGATTGGCGAGCTTGATGAGCTCAATTCCTGGCTGGGGTTAATTGCCGCCATGTTTGAAAACCAGTTTGAGGACCATAAGCGGTTTTTGTATGTCATCCAAGACACCCTTTTCTACATTGGGGCGGAGTTGGCGCTCTCGCCCAAGGCCAAACTCAAGGCTGAAGCACTGACGCTGTTGGAGAAGCACTCTGACGAGTTACAGAAGATCATGACTGAGGGCTGGCACACTCGGTTCCTGCTACCTGGCGGCACTCAGTTGGGTGGATTTATTGATGTGGCCCGGACGGTGTGTCGGCGCGCGGAGCGCGCCTTGGTTGCGTATGCAGTTGAGGAAAAAGTGTCGCCGATGCTGCTCAAGTATGTCAATAGGTTGTCAGACTACTTGTACGTGCTGCGCTGTTTTGTGAATCATGCCGTGGCGTATAAGGAGCAGGAGTTTAGAGCGCAATCTTAAAATACCTCTGTCTCCCCCATTGGCTGTCGTGGTCATTGGATTCTATCACCCGCTCGTGGTAGTGTCGGTTGATGGAGTCGGCAAAGCCGTTCTCGATGGCTGCATCCAGAGTCAGATAAGTGTAGCGGCCGGTCAATTTGATTTGTTCTTCCAAAAGTCCCAGTAGTCTACCCACCAAGCCCCTGCCTTGGAATTGAGGATCAATGGCGATGGATGACAAGTAGGCCGCATCTGGCAGATCCTCATCTGGTAATGCATAACCGTAGCCAATGGTGGCAGGTTTGGCGGCAGAATCTGCAACCGCCGCAGTAGAGTCCTGGAGGATGGCCAAGATGGTGTTAGTGTGGGTGCAGTCCCGCTCTAATTCAGACTCCGTGTAGCTGGCTTGCCCAAAGCACAAATGTTCTAATCGAAGAATTTCGGGACCATAAAGCCGCCAGTTTTCAGCTGAGGGCTCTAGCGTGCGGGCAAATACGGACTCCGTTAAAGATGTATCCATGTGTATATGGTACTCCACCTGGCAGTCGTGAGCCTAGTACTGGAACTTCCTAATCAGTCCCACTACTCTGCCCTGAATCTGGACATTGGTAGCATAAATGGGGCTCATGGTCGAGTTGGCTGGTTCCAGACGGACGCGAGTCAGCTCCTTGAAGAAGCGCTTGAGGGTGGCCAGACCGTTGTCTAAGAGCGCCACCACGATGTCACCATCTGAGACACTTTGGGTTTCTTCAATCACCACATAGTCGCCATCTTGAATATGATCTTCGATCATGGACTCACCTTTGACCTGGAGCACGTACGAGCGACGCTTGCCACTAATCATTTCTGGTGACACCTTGAACGTGGCGTCTTGGTCTGGGTGCGGGTCGATGGGTCGGCCTGCGGCAATGTAGCCCAAGAGCGGCAAGTCCACGCTTTCAGACATCTGGAGAAAGGTGCGGTCGATCAACTCAATGCCCCGAACGGCGCCCTCGTGTTTTTTAATAATTTTTTTGCGTTGAAGTGCTTCCAGGTGCTCATGGACGGTGGCCAGTGAGGAAACACCGAGTGACACGGCAATTTCCTTGAGTGTGGGTGAGTAGCCATTCTTTTGAATGTACTGGGCGATGAAGTCGACAATCTGTCGTTGTCGTTTGTAGAGGGTAACTGCCATGGGGCTCCTTTGTGTACCTATTACGGCACAGTTCGTGCTTTATTCCGTTTATCTTCGGGCAAATGCAACCCGAACTGAAGTCAGGATAACCGAAGCTACCCCAAACTGGCAACTAGATCTTAGAGATACTAAATAGATCAATTAGATAAGCGAGCGTCCGGTCATGGAGTCGGGCTTGGAGATGCCCATAATCTTGAGCATGGTGGGGGCTATGTCCGCCAAAATGCCGGTGGGAAGCATGGTCGGTTGGTTATCAAACTGCTTGCCGATGATTAGCAGAGGAACTGGGTACGCAGAATGCTCTGTGTCGACTTCGCCGGTGTCGTTATTGATCATTTCTTCAACATTGCCGTGGTCGGCGGTAATCAGAACTACACCCCCACGCTGGTAAATGGCATTCACAATTTGCCCCACTACCCCATCCAAGATCTCGCAGGCTTTGATAGCCGCTTGGAGATTGCCTGTGTGCCCCACCATATCACCGTTGCACAAATTGGCAATGATGACGTCGTAGGTGTCTTGCTGGATGCGTTTGATCATTTCTTCCGCAATTTCGGGCGAGCTCATTTCGGGAGCCTGGTCATATGACTTGACCCCCTTGGAAGGGATAATGACGCGGTCCTCTCCAGGGTAGATCACGTCTACCTGGCCATTCATGTAGTAAGTCACAAACCGTTCTTTTTCTGTTTCTGTCATGCGCAGTTGACGCAGCCCATGTTCCGCCAAGACCTTGCACAATGGTCGCTTAATGTTCTGGGGCGGAAAGGCCACATCGGTGGGTAGGTTTTCCTCGTATCGGGTCATTGTGACGAAGTAAAGGTTGTGGACGACTTTTTGCCGCTTAAAGGTTGGACTGCCAGCAGTCTGCTTTTGAATATTAGTGTTTTCGTATTTTTCTGAGTATGGGTCAAATGCTACCTGGGTAATACCTTGTTCAAAATCTGGCATAACAAAGGCGCGGGTCAATTCACGAGGGCGGTCAATCCGGTAGTTAATGAAAATGGCGGCATCATTATCATTGACCACCCGCTTGGTGCCATCTTGGTCACAAACGCTGATTGGCTCAATAAATTCATCGGTAATACCCTGTTTGTACTGATCCTGCATAATCCCGATCGGGTCAAGCACGCAAGTTGTGGGGCTACCCAAAGTCAGGGTGTTGTAGGCTTTCTCAACTCTCTCCCAGCGTCGATCGCGGTCCATAGCGTAGTAGCGGCCCATGAGGCTGGCTAGCTTACCCACTCCCAGGCGCTGGCAGATATCCATGATTTGTTGAACATAGTTAATGCCAGAGGTGGGCGGCGAGTCTCTGCCGTCAGTGAAGCCGTGAATGTACACGTTGGGCACATTTTCTTGTTTGCAGAAGTTGAGTAAGGCATAAAGGTGCTCAATGTTAGAGTGGACACCACCTGCACCAATCAAGCCCATCAGATGTAGTGTTGAGTTGTGCTTTTTAACATGTTCGGCTGCTCGCCGAAATGCTTCATTACTGGCAAAAGCGCCATCGGCAATAGCCATGTTGATGCGGGGCAAATCTTGATAAACAATGTGACCGGCGCCAATATTCAGGTGGCCGGTTTCAGTGTTGCCATCTTCTCCGCGCGGTAGGCCCACCGCCTCGCCAGATGCCTTGATTTGGGTATGAGGAAAGGAGTACCAGAATCTATCCATGTTGGGCGTCTTGGCTCGCTTAATCGCGTTGCCTGCGTTGTCGGGGCCAATGCCCCAGCCATCTAGAACCAAGAGAGCGACTGGGTGCGGGCCGGCATATGAGCCCTGCTGGTACATCTCGTTGAAAGGCGCGCCAGAAATTATGGGTGCGGCAGAACGAACTGGTGGAGCGTCGGTCATGATGTTTTCTGATTAATTTCTGAATAAATCTGGAGTAAACGGTTGTATTTGGCTACGCGCTCGCCACGATTTGGCGGTCCAAACTTGGCGTAGTCTGCACCCACGCCAACGGCAAAATCGGCGATGAAGTCATCATTGGTTTCACCACTTCTATGTGACAACATCACCTGCCAGCCGGCTTGCCGGGCAGCCGCGATCACGTTAATAGTTTCAGTGATGGTACCAACTTGGTTGGGTTTGACCAGAATAGAGTTGCACAATTTGTCGGCAATAGCCTTTTCGGTTTTTTGCTGATTGGATACAAGTAAGTCATCGCCCACGATCTTGCTGGTATCTCCAATTTCTTGGGTCAACAACTTCCAAGATTCGGTATCGTCATCCTCGAATGGATCTTCGATGTAAAAGACGTGGTACAGGCTGCGTAGTTTTTTGTAGTACTCCACCATCTCTCTGCCAGTGTACGGTTCGGCGCGATCTTTGAGCTGGTATTTGCCTTCGCGGGCAATTTCTGAAGCCGCAACGTCGACGCCAAAGAATAGGTCTTGAGAAAAGGTGTAAGGACTGGTTTTAATGGCTTCGATGAGCAGCTCAAACACGTCGCTATTGCTATACAAATTTGGCGTGAAGCCGCCAACTAGACCGGTTGAGTGGATGGCGCCCTTGCTGACTAGAATTTCCTCAAAGTGATGAAACAGAGTCACTGCCATGTTGATGGAGGTCAAAAAGTCAATGTGACTGGCAGGAATGATTTCAAACTCTTGGAGATCTAAGTTATCGGCGCCATGTGAGCCGCCATTGACGAAGGTATAGATGCAGCTAGGGATGAATAGGTTGGTGACCAGCTGATATTTTTGCTGAATGTAGTAGTAAAGTGGCGCGTTGACGGTTACGGCCCCCGCTTTAAGAATGGCCTGAGATACGGCGAGAATGGCATTGGCGCCCAGCTTTGATTTATTGGGCGTGCCGTCTAGAGCGATTAATTGCTCGTCCAGCTCACGTTGATGGGTGGGGTCCCGTCCGATTAGAGCGGGCGCAATTATTGTGTTGATGTTATTGACTGCGTTCAACACCCCTTTGCCAGTCATGCGAGTGGGATCATTGTCCCGTAGTTCCAGAGATTCAGATTTTCCCACCGATGTGCCGGCAGGCACGCTGGTAGCCACAATTACTCCGGTGTCCAACCAAAGGGTGCACTCAATAGTAGGGATACCACGAGAATCTAAGATTTCTCGGGCGTATATGCCTTGAATTACTGCCATAGTGGTTTAATGCCTCTGATGCTGAGCCTGTCTTGCAAAGTCTCATTCTACTACAAGTCAGTATAGTTTGACAAAAAAGACATTTATTCTTCCTCGAAGTAGCTCGGGCTACTACTTCGTCAGAAATAAATGCTTTTTTGTTCAAACCTACAGCCTTTCGTTACGAAAGGGACTTTGCAAGACAGGCTCTTACTACAAGTGACTCTGCATCCATAATACACGCCCTGGCTATTGCAGCAACCTTGGGTTTGACTGTAACGCCGGTTATGCCCATCTCGATGGCCGCCTCTAGCAGTCTGGGGTGATACTGCTCTAAGTGCAAGACGACCTGTTTTTGACTGTGTGTGGACTGAATATGCAAAGGCTGGCGGAGCGTGGCAATGACTTTGCGTATTAAGCCCAATAATACCTGCAGCTCAAGCGGGTACTCCTCTGTTAAGGTGGAGTCATCTGGGTCAAAGCCCATGAGCAGTCCATGGATACTGCGCACGTTAATAGAAACCCCCGCTATATGTTCCAAGGGGTAGGCAGTCAAGTTGAGGATGTTTTCTGGTGTGTTAAGTTGCAGCCAAACAGAAAAATGGGGGAATGAGTGCAATCCAGTCTTGGCAATTAGAAGCAAGCAAGTTTGGAGCTCGGCGGGAGTTCTGACAAATGGGATCAGAAGTTGCAGCGGGGCGCCGCTCGACTCAAGCGCGCGCTTAAGCGCGCGCAGCTCGGACAGGAAAATACTTGGGTCAAGTTTGGTTCTAAGTCCACCGCGAACGCCTAGATATGGATTACGTTCGTCATTTTCAAAGCTTGTGGCATGTTCTAGCTTCATCATCTCTGCCGAGGTTAAGTTCAGCGCTCGATACATCAGAGGGCGCTGTTTGAGCACTTGGCGGTAGCTAGAAATTGTCTGAGCCAGTTGTTTCTCTATTCGCTCTGGTGTCCGGGATCGGAGGATGTGAAGTGGGTGCTCGCCGAATGCAGCGAAAGTATATTCACTCCTAAGGATGCCTAAACCGTCAATGCCTGCGGTCACGTGCTCAGATGCTTTGGCTGGATTGCCTGAAGACACCCAAAGTTTGGTAACTCGATGCTGCGACTGTTGAGCTGGCGCTGGCGCTTGGTGAATGGTTACCTCAAAATCCTGGCGACCGGTGACAATCACAGCTCGGCCATCAAATTCCCAAGTTATGCGCTGGTGGTTGAGGTGGGATCTCTTGATGTGCTGGGTATAGGTAGCCAATTGCTGTGCAGCTGAATCAGGTAGGCTGGGTTGGCTTTGTTGCTTTAACGGCGTAGCAGTCTGGACCATACCAGAACCAGTTCTGGTAGTTTGTTTGGTTTGAACTCCAATGGAGCGCTGCACGCACTGGAGAGTGCGCGAGTCTACTAGAATAATATCCTTTTCCTCTCCCCCAACACCCCAGCGCGATTCAATGTAGTACTGTGTTTTGTCTCCAGTAAAGGGTTGTAATGAGTAGATTGAGCCGGTACTAACAGCCTTAACCAACTGTTCAATTAACAGCGGGCTGGGAAACAACACCTGGTGAATTGGCCTGGTACTATCAGAAAAATGGACCGCGTGTTGAACAAGCTGGCGCCATAAGTCAAAAAAACTTTCAACCAGGTTGGCTTCGCCGTGTATGACCTGTAGTAGCTCTGGCTCAGGTACAAACAGCGACTCAGAGGGCACAATTCTAACTGGGCTTTCGTGAAAGTAATGCAGATACAAGTGGACTAGCTCTTTGGACAACTCCTCTGGCATCTTGAGATGGCGAAAGAGTGTCTCAAGATGCTTGTTGAAACGTGTTTGCTCCACTGGGTCGGCAAATCTAGTCGCTGAAATTAACTGCGTAAGTTTAAGTTTGAGATTGTTGGCATCTGCTATCATGCGCAGCGCACTTGGGGTAACACACACCGTTGGCGCTTGCGGCAAACCTAGCGCGCGAAAAGCTGCCAACTCCTGAGCCCGTAGTCCAAGGGGCGCAGCCACAGCGGGCGTGAGATCTTCAAGCAGGAAAAAGGCAGACATAGATTCTATACTAGCGTATTTTTGTCACCAAGTCAGCGCCGAAAATTAAGCGTTCTTGAGCTGAGCCTTAAACCAGTCAACGATGGGAATGGGTTCTGGGTTCATGTTATAGAGCATGGCGAGATAGTAGTTGACATATGAACCAAGAATCATGAACTCAAATGCCTGTTCCAACTTGGTGCTGCCCTGAAGTGTAACGGGCTGATACTCGATGTGGTGTTGATCAAGAACTTCCTGCGTTAAGTCCATGCGCCGTTGGTTTTGGATTCGGTATAAATCTGAGTGCACGGTTAACATGCATAGAATCCCATCGTTGGACTTGGGGTATTGAAGCCCTTCAAGGAGGTGGTGATTTAATTCTGGAACCACTCGATATTCGGAGTAAGTTTTGGAGTTTTCATTCAGCTGATTGGCAAACACGTGGGCGATACCCTCTAGGTGCTCACTTACAACAATCACTGGCAATTTTTCAACCAGCTGAAACGCCAACAATTTGGCGGGATTAGTGTCCTGCTTGGCATCAACTGAGTACTGCACCTGGGCAGCAGCAATAGTCTGAACCACGCGTTCAATATCCGCTTGCTGTAGTTTCAAAAGTCCAATCTTACCTAGCAGGCCAATCTGACCGAAAACCGAGTATCCGAGCGCCATCCGTGGTGAACCACAAGGATTGTGCTTGGGGTCAAAAATCAAAGCAGGTAGGTGATGTTCTTTTAAAATGGCCGCCAACTCTCCACCAGTGGTGATGCCAGTCACCTTAGCACCCTTGGCAATCGCGTCTTTGGTAGCTGCAATGGTTTCTTCAGTCGTACCCGAGTAGCTGGAAGCAATTACCAGCGTTTTTTCATTTACATAACTCGGCACAGTGTAATCTGGTGCTATCACCACTGGCACTGGCAGTTCCTCGCGGAAGAGTGTCTGAATCACATGCGTTCCCAGAGCTGACCCACCCATACCAGCCACTACGATGCTAGTCACTTCTCGATAGCTGGGGTCAAACTCGATGGATTGAACCTGGTCCCAAACGTGCTGCACCTGCAAGCCAAACTGTTCAATCGATCCGAGGGTGTTACTCACATCAAGTTTGGCAATGTCTTCACGAGAGTCCAGGAAATTAATAGGTCGCATACTGCTTCTTTCTGTTCTACGTACTTTCCGGCGTGCCGGGATGATCTCCGCGCTGGAGCAATTCTACTAGAAGTGGGTGGATCTGTGGATTGGCAATAATCAGTTGTTTGCAGTTGCCAATGCTGAGCGGTCGGTTGTCCAAACTCGTGCAGATGGCGCCGGCTTCGCGAGCAATCAGTAGTCCTGGTGCCATGTCGTGCCATTTGGGCGGGTTGCTAATATTGATGTATCCGTCTGTTCCCCCTTGGGCTACCCAACACATGGACGTATTCTCGTCTGCTAGGCTGCGCAGGCGGTAGACTTGACGAGCTACTTGCGGAAGCTGGGACCAAGCTTGTGCGGCTTCTTGCTCGTCTCGCCTAAATGAAGGCAAGTAACAGTAAATGAAGGCATCGGCCAGTTGTGACGTATCCGATACATGTAGTTCAAGTGCGTTGCGCCAAGCCCCAAGTCCCAGGGCGGCGCTAAAAAGTGTCTGCTCAGTTGGTCTGTATACAGCTGCCACCGCCAGCTCGCCTTCAACTTCCACGGCCAGAGAGCTATTGAAGAGGGGTATACCACGGATAAACTCCTTGGTGCCATCCAGCGGGTCAATCACCCATCTGACCGCTGCATCAGGATTGATAGTACCGACTTCTTCAGACAAAATGCCATGGTCTGGGTAGCGGGCAGAGATAGCGTCAATGGTGAGTCGCTCTGAGGCTAAATCTGCGGTCGTGCACACGTCCTGACGGTCTTTAAATTTAACAACTTGAGCCTGAGCTTGCTCTTGCAAAAGCAACTTGCCAGAATTAACTACCAGCGTGCGAGCAAATGAAAGTAACTCTTGGAGATACTGGGTATTTGCTATCATAGTTGACTATCCTCGAGTGTTTTGAGCAACTCCCCATGATGTACGGGATGTGCGGCTACCATGGTTGAGCCATTTTGCAGGTTCCACTCTGCGCCCTGGAGGTCAGTTATGTGTAAACCAGCCTCTGACATGAACAGCGCCGGTCCAGATATCTCTCTGGTTTCCATGCCAAAGTAGATGAGGGCACCAAAGTGATTGCTGGCGGTGCAGGCAAAAGCAGGCAGAATACAGCCGTACTTGCGGTAGGAGCGGAAGTGCTCACTCTGCGTAAACAGGTAGTTCTTGGCTGCGACTTGAGCAGGTTGATTTTTGCCCCATTCAACAAGGAGAACCTGTTGTTTGAGCGAAGTTTGCGGCTTAGTACTCACGCTCACGGGTGAGCCGTTCGCCGTTGCGCCTGCGCCTTTAGTGGCTGAAAATAACTGTTTGGTATTTGGATCATAAGCCGCCATCACCAATACGTCAGTTCCATGCGTGAGACTGATCATGGTGCCAAAGACAGGTACGCCAAACATGAAGTTATGCGTCCCATCAATTGGATCAATGTTCCAGGCCAAACCATCTGCTTGACCCTCACTTCCGGCCTCCTCTCCCCAAATACTGTGGCTGGGAAATGCGGATCGAATTTGTTGGCGCAATTGAGCTTCAATTTGCGTATCAGCTGAGGTAGCAAAACTATGATCACTTTTCTGAGTCTCTGAAAAGTGATGGGAACGGAAAGCTTTGATGGCTGCAGTACCACCTTTGAAGGCTAACTTTCGGGCCAACTCGGCATAGGAGTTTAACTCTAAGGCTGTGTGCAATTTTTTGATCCAATCCGACTAGTCAAGCGCGTGAGTATTAACGCCCTTGGTCCAGTCAATTTCACTGTATCTGCTGAGCATCGCTTTAAGCATCGACTTGACTTGGTCATATTGTGCTTGAGTCTTGCCTTCAAACTTGACCGTGATGTATGGTCCGTTTTGGGAGGCGCGCACAATGGCCATTTCGTCCTGAGTATCCATACGAATGCCGTCAATGTCTACATACTTGGCGTTGGGCCAAGCCTGCATAAACTCTGCCCGAAGTGTAGTGTCTATAAACTTAAACTTGATGTCGTCTGCTAACCCAAACTTAATTTCCGGACTACTTATGTACTTGGCTAGTTTATCTACAGCCTGAGAGAGCGATTCATTCTTTCTTTCAAGGTAGGCAAGCAAGCGCAAGCTAGCGTTGGCTCCATCGTCGTGACCGTAGAAATTATCCATGAAAAAGATGTGACCCGAGAGTTCTCCACCAAACGGAGCGTGGACTTCTTTAAGTTTAGATTTGATAAATGAGTGCCCTGTTAGCCACATGACTGGCTCACCTTCCATGGATTCTATGGCTTCTGTGACTTGGCGTGAGCAAAGTGCGTTGTAAACTATCTTGGCATGCGGGATGAAATCCAGTACATCTTGAGCAAATAACGCCACAATCGTGTCCATCCACAGTACTCGCCCGTTTTCATCCACAACTGCCATACGGTCGCCATCTGTGTCGTAGGCAAAGCCAATATCTGCACCGGAAGCCTTGACGCCTTCAGCTAGGCGCTCTAAAACTTCTACTTCGGTTGGATCTGGTACGCCCAGAGGGAAGTTACCGTCTAGGGTTGTGTTCTGCTCTACTACTTCACAGCCTGCAGCGCGGAGTAAGTCTGGGTAGAACATGCCAGACGTGGTGTTACAAGCTTCTACTACTACTTTCCATTTTTTCTTGAGAGAAATGCGCTTAAGAATGTCAGACCGATATGCGGGGTAGATATCTTCTTGTCTGTTGGTACCTTTGCCCTCAGAAAATTTTCCAGCTTCCACTAGCTGCCGAACATATTGAATTTCATCAGTAACCATGGTTTCTGAGTAACCAGTGCCCAACTTAAGCCCGTTGTACTCTTTGGGGTTGTGTGAGGCAGTGACCATAACCGAACCCTTGGTCTTGAAGTGATAGCACGAGAAGTAAACAATTTGGCTGAGGCTCAGGCCAATATCAATGGTGTTGATGCCTCCATCGTTGAGTCCAGCTATCAAGGCAGCTGACAGCTCTTCACTGCTCAAACGGTTATCGCGGCCAACCGTGCATTCATTAATTCTTTGTTGCGACAGGTATGTGGCGTATGCTCTGCCGAGTGTGTAGTACACATCTGGAGTTAACTCAGTGCCAACCTCGCCACGAATATCGTAGCCACGAAATATTTTGGGACTAATAGTAGGGACAAGGTTATACATCTCGAGATCCTTATGTAGTAGTTTCTACAACGAGTTTTTGTACTCTACAGCTCCACGGTCAGCAGGTCAAGTTCTTGTACCAGGTTGAGACCAGGCTTGGATGACTTCATGCGTACATCCAGTTCTAATAAGCGTTTGTAGAGCTGAAGTAAGCGCTTGAGCTCTAAGGTCTGTGCCTGGGCACGAAGCTTGGTGACCATGAATGGTGGGCCTGCGATTTTACCGCCCTCGGCAGCAAGAATCAGCAGGCGCACCTGTCTAATTATCATCACAAAACACAGGTATTCACCCTCGGCAGCCTCGGCGGCGTGGAGAGCTCGCAGCTTGACCGCCGGAGTCTTACTTCCTCCCAACATGTCAAGCCAAGCAAATAGGGAGTTGCTGAGTTTGAACTCCTCTACTTTGGCTGCACCAAACTGTTTGAGCATGGTTGCCGTTAAGGCTCGTTTTTCCCAAAGGATGCTGTCAATTTCTGAGTTGGCGACAGCCGAGATTAAGGCCTTTTTTCTGGCGCTTGTCGGCAAGGAATGAAGTTCTTCTATGACTAGCAATCTAGGCGTGTCAAACAAACTTTGGCTACCGAGAATTTCATCAAGTGCTGCTAGAGTCAAAGATTTTGCATCTAGCCGAGTTATGGTCTGTCCTGCCGCTCTGGCATTTTCCATAAGTGTTACCAATTTGGCCCGAGAGGCAGAGGTTTGTTCGCCGTGAAGTATCCAGATCATGATGCTATCCTACCATCATTCCGTACCGCTTGAGAAACCCGCGGTGGAGTCTGTACTCAGGATCATACTGCTCAACCAGATTCCAAAAGGCTTTTGAGTGGTTCATGTGCGTCCGATGAGCCAGCTCATGAATGATTACATAGTCAATAATTTTGGGTTCGAAGTGTACCAGTCGCCAGTTAAAATTGAGATTGCCTTGAGAACTACAACTTCCCCAGCGAGTTTTTTGTTGGCGCAAGGTTATGGCGCCATATGTGGTCTGCATGGTACTTGCCAACTGGGCAACTCGGGCCGGAATGTAATGGGCGGCCGTAGACTTAAGGAAGCGATTGATCATTTGGGTAGGTTCTGTCTGAGCATCAATCGGATTAATCATCACCCGATTTCCCAAAATTGTGACACCGCTGGGTTGATCTGCCTGATAGAGGACTTGCTTGGTATACGACTTACCAAATACTAAAAGAGTGGTGGGTGTCTGCGCGCGTAGGCGCTGAGGTGCACTGGCTAACTTGGCTAGTTGCGCGGAAATCCAGGCTTGTTGACGATTTACAAAACTGGTAACAATAAATTTGGGTGTAAATGGCGGACTGACTACGATGACAGAACCTGTCGCCTCGATTTTGATGCGAATACTTCGGGCGCGACGGTCAGTTCTGTAAGTTATGGGAGTTTCATCCATATGTTCTGTCGAGTGATGGTACAATAGTGCCTGTCACCTGTAGCGCCATTATATCGCGCTCCGGCCGAAGTGGCGGAATTGGTATACGCGCACGGCTTAGAACCGTGTGGAGCAATCCTTGGAGGTTCAAGTCCTCTCTTCGGCACATTTCCAAGTTCTGTCACGAATGTGACAAAACTTGGAAATATATCGGGTGCACTTGAACCGGAGGTGAAAGTCTGCACTTCGAGTCCCGCAGGGACCCGAGAAATGCGTCCAGACGCGAAGCAGTCTGGGACGCCTCTCTTCGGCACCTGGAAAATAGACTGACAATGGTGAACCTGGAAAAGCTCCCTATCAGCTTGCTACAAGGCAAACTTTTTCACTGTCGCCCGGTAGAAGATGGTCCAATTGTTACGGCTGATGTGCACGATGCAAACGGCGAGCTTCCATTAACAGAAAAGGTAGTTGTCTGCCCAGAGAGAGTGGCAATGAGTCAGTGTTCGCAACGATCTGGAGAACTGTGCCACTACTGGAAAACGCCTCATATCATCGGCCCGCGGATGGATGAGAAATCGGGTGACTAATGGTGGTGTAAGTCTGCACTACCGCGTACGCGCCTTGCTCCACCAGAAAAAAATTAATCCACTTAATCCAACTGCGCCTATTGTCGCTCCGAGTAACCAATTGGTCTTAGGCAAAGCTGAATCAGAAGCTGTTTCGCCTCGTGTTTCAGCTTGAGTTGCGACAGCTGTCGTGGGCGTGACTGTTGGTAGCGGCGTTGGACTTGGGGTAGCGGTATCCTGAAAGTCTCTGACGCCTAGAACTGCCGCGTTTTTTGCTGGCTCAGTTGAGTTGGGTGAATAACCTCCCATTGGAAATTCTCCTGCTTTGGTCATTTTGATTGGTTGCACAAACAAGTATCCATTGGCAAAGTAATAATCCACTGGCTGACTAATGTTGCTAGCATGGTCTGTGCCGGTAATTTGCAATCGGTAAATACCTCTGGCTAAGGAGTGTGGAAGCGCCTCGCCAAAGTTATAGATTTTGGCAAGATCTTCTGCTGCAGCTTGTCTAACCTCTGGATTTGATTCTCCAACCAGTTGGTAGACTCCCTGATCGTTCTTGTAACTTAGCACAAGACGTACTTCTCTGACCCCGGCAGCATCGGCAGCATACTCGTCTACTGCCCCATCTGGATAACGGGTGACGGAGCCTTTTTTGGGATCGCTAATTTTTCCCAGGACCGCCAATTGATTGATCAAGTTGAGAGGATAAAGCATGTTCGGTTGTACAGCTCCCACCTGAGGTAAAACGACCTCAGTAACCTTGGGGGCGGTGAAGTCCATAACCAGGGTCGCTTCTCGAGTTGTTGCGTGATCAACCACGTCTTTGGCAGTGACTTTCCAGTGGTGCACGCCTTCGCTGAGAGGATTGCTGAGCAAACCCTTGAAAAAAACCTCGATCAGGTTGTTACTAGAGTTAGAATCGTGTTCGTTGCGGTAGGTAACTTTAGCCAGGTGCGTATCCCTTTCCACGCATTCAGACGTAACCCCGCAAGAAGTTGGAAGCTGGCCAATGGTGTAGTTTCTGTATTTATCGGCATCCAGTTCAAAGTAGTAAGACAAGGTGCTTGCTACGTCTGAAAAGAAGGGTGTGACCAGGGTGGGCATTGATTGATTGGAATAACCGCTTGGACTTATGGCTGCGGAAGTTGGCTGATTTGTATCAATGATTAAGCTCATGGTGGCAAAGTTTGACTGAGCGGTATAAGTGCTATGGCTGTCAATTGCCCTGAAATAGACGGTGTGTTGACCCTCTGTCAGACTGGACAAGAGAGAGCAACTGAAATTTTCTGAGGTACTATTAAAAGTCCCATCATCTGCAGTACAGCTAGTCCAGGTGCCGGTTAAGCTATTTGAGTCAATTTGATAAGCCACACCCGCCACGGTTGAAGTGGAGTTTGGCGCTTGAATGCTGCCGGTGAGGGTTGGCTGGATGTTGGTGGTTGCGACTGCAGCTGTGGTGAAAGTGTGCGGAAAATTGTAGATCAAGAAGTATGAGCCAGAGTCAGCACGGCTATTATATCCAGCGTTACGTGAATTTAAGATATAGTCCAACTGGCCGTCCTGATTAAAATCTGCGAAGTATCCATTTTGGAAGAACATTCTGTGACCAGTACCACCGTCATAACGGAGATTGAAGTTATTGGTATTGGCGGTGTCAATAGTCGTGCCTGGAGTTGACCAAGTATCACGTAGCCCATCAAGAAAGATGTAAACCGCGCCAGAGTCAGCCCCATTGGTGTTGGCAAGTTTAGAACCGACCACCAGATCTGGGCGGCCATTGTTATTCATATCCATGATGCCCATGGAGGTAAAGCTAAAGTTGTCAGAGGTTTCGGCACCGTCAATCCGGACTCGGTAATTTGTAGCTGTAGCCAAGTCCACCAAATTTCCTGTGCCAGTTAATTCGCCAAAAGTGGCATTTTCAATAATCCAAACGCTGCCCGAGTTGGCTCGAGAGTTGTAGTCAGATTGGTAACTGCCAACGACGATGTCATCTTTTCCGTCATGTGTAATGTCATCGATAATCAATAAGTTGCCATAGGACATGAGGTCGCCGGCTGTTGCACCATCAATGCGCACCAACCAAGGTGAAGACACTGCCATATCAACTATATTTGCAGAGGTGCCCGCATATCCGGCTATAAAGGAATTGTCAAAAATCCAGATTGATCCTGAGTTTGCCCGAGTGTTGTAATCGGTCAGATCTGAGCCGACAAAAAGGTCAAGATGACCGTCACCATTGTAGTCGCCTATGGCTGTAGCGCCGCCGCCAAAGGTGTGGCCAGCTTCGGCCCCATCAATTCTAAGGCTAAAATTACTCGTAGTACCCACGTTGATCAGGTTGCCAGTGCCGGTATAGTCATCGAGAAGTGTGTTGAAAAAAACAAATACCGATCCAGATTCGGCGCGTCCGTTATTGTCCGCGTGGTGAGACTCAAGCAAGATGTCGTTTTTATTGTCCCTGTCTAGGTCTGCAATTATCAAAGATAAATTGCCAAACGAGTCGCCAGTGGCAGCTCCCTGGATTATTAGGTTGTAGTTGGAGCTGACTGACAAATCCATGACATTGCCCACACTACTTAAATATCCGGCAAATAAATCATGATAAATCAAAAACACGTTGCCCCGAACGCTGTCGGCGTAGGATTCGCTAATCAGCATGTCCTCCTTGCCATCGTTGTTCAGATCTCCAAAAATCACACCCGCGCTGGAAGTCAGAAATCCACTAACTAGGTCACCATCAATTCTCACCGAATAGTTGTTGGAGTTGGCTAGGTCAATAGTATTGCCAGTACCAGTATAGTTGTCCAAAATATCGCCGCTAATGATGTAAATTGACCCTGAGCTGTTCTTGCCTCCGTTGTCTGCCAGAGCTGCGCCAATTACGAGGTCTTGCTTGCCGTCACCATCAATATCGGTAAAGGCCTTTTGACCCAAGCTGGCGCCGTTGTATCCCAGCTGATCAGAAATTGCCGCCCCATCAAGTCTAATGTTGAATGAGCCCAGATTGGTTACGTCAACTGTAATTCCGGCCGCAGACACCACTTGTGGTTGTATGACCAGACTGGCAACAACCCAACACAAAACCAGCCATAACAATCTAAGCATAGTCTCACTGTAGCACTGATTGGAACGGCACTCAACCCAATACAGACAGAGTCTGTGGAGCTGGTTTGTGCAGATTTCTTAAAAGAAAAGCCCCGCATTCAGCGGGGCTTTGGATAACTGGTAAATTATTTCTAGCTAAAGAGCGGCGTTGTTGTGAATAGTCTTGACACAATTGGGCATAGGAAGTGAAAACTGCCCACCCTCTACACTAAAGTATCCGTTCAGTTGGAGGTTGATCACCTGCTTGTTGCCGGGATTGGACGTCCAGTTCATATCTGCAGGGAATAGTTGGGAGTAAGTTCTGCTGATCGCGCCACTATTCTGTCTCAAGGTCTTGTTAGAGTTGAGAAAGATAAGCTGGTAACTACCTGCGGGACATGGACCCTGAATACCTGGCACGTCTCCCCCAGTCGTAACACAAACTGGCTTGGGGTTGTTAGCGCTATAGACGTTGTCCGCATTGTAGGCAACATACCAGAAGTTGTTGACCAAGGTGTTGGAAACACTCGACATAGTAGTGGATTGACCAGGAGAGACATTCGAGCTGCCGACAGTGGTCCATACACAGTAGTTGCCTCTGATAGCAGGATCTGCAGTCGGAGTCGGCACTGGGCCTGGGTTGCTGCCACCATTTCCACCGTTGCCACCTGAGCCGGAGCCACCACTGCTGCCTCCTGAGCCAGTACTGCCAGAGCCGCTACCACTTGAAGTACTTGGTGTGTAGCAAGCGGTTTTGGTGCTGTTCATTTTTTTATTCGACGTGCAGCACTGAGCAGCAGCATATTCATACTTACTCTTTTTCAAAGCGCAAGCATGCGCATCAATTAGTTGCGAGGTTGTCTCTGCGCACTCGAGTCCGTCCTCACAAACGGGAAGACATTTGTCACCAGCTTTAAACAAGTTCTTATCACATGCAACGCCGCAAATGACTGTTCCGTCAGGGTTTTGGCTCACGTTTGCTCCTACTGAGCATACTTTTCCGAAACCTAAACTAGTTCCAGTTGGCTTGCCCTTGCATTCAGCAGCGGAGTTAGAGCCACATCCTGTGCCTGTAGCAGCCACAGCTTTGCAGGTAATATCTAGGCCAACTTTTTTTGTTTCAACGCAAACGCTTTGAGAATTATTGACCAAATCTCCAACTAAGTGACCGACACATGCTGGGTCGGTACCGGCTGCTAGGCCCGCGCAACTTTTCTTTGGCACATAAGGAATTGCCTTGCATTTAACATGGTCCTCGTTCAGTGGTGCTGCATAGGCGCATATTTTTGTACCATTTTCGACAATTTCTTGCTGAGCTTTGCCATCACACACCGCGTCAATATTGTTACCTGGTGAGGCTGCGCAGCGTAAACCTGCTGCTTCAGATCTGCCATCAGTATTCACTCTTTGAGTAGCATAAACCGCAATACCCATCAGGATTAGCACCACAAAACTAAGCACGCCCATTATCATGGTTCTTAAAGACGAGTTGTTGTTTTTTTTAGAAGACTGGTACTTTCGAGAACTGATTTTTTTCTTCATAGCTTTTGGATTGATTAATCGTTTATTACTACTCATTAAATACTTTTTCGGTTACAGAGTCAATTATCTATACAACAGGCGCCCGGCGTGGTAAACCACTGCCGAGCGCCTACTTGTTACTATTTATACTTTTAGTTAGGACAGGCTAGATTGGCCAGACCTATGATTTTGCTTGTGGCTGGTTGGGTAGCCGTAGCTGCATTGACAGCATAGAGGTAGTAAGGGTGGGAAGCTCCATCCTTTAAGTTCTGGTTAGAGAACTTTGAATTTTGGAATAAGTCAGCCATCTTGACGTTGAATCTGTGCTTGCACTGAATCAAGTCGGGATTGGTTTCACACGCACCACAGAGTGAGGGTGAGCCACCAATCGCTTGACAGACTAGCTTCATGTCGACGCGATTAGCGTTAACGGAGGACGTCGGCCAATTGGCAGGAATGATGAAAGGTCCAGCGCCTACTCCGGCGGGGCCATTGGCATAGACATGGATGGATACAACTTGGTTAAGATCCTTAGTCATGCCAGCCCAGCCCATGATGTTGGAACAGGTAGCCACTGAGGTATCTGCAATACCAATCAAAGTTCCCTGGTCTGCAGGAGGTGTGGCTGTGCCACCGGCGTTGCCATCCTCATTAACGCATTTTAGTCCACCACCACTGACGGTAATTACTTTTTGGTTGTTCTGACAACAGTTTGCTTGCATTGCTGAGGATCCACTACTGACATGGGCGCATATGTGGCTATTGAGTGGAGCAGAACCTGCTCTACAGTCAAGCCCGTATGCGCACGCAACTAAGCAGGTGCCATTTACGTAGAAACCATCTTTTGCGCCAAGCTTGCAGGGACGAGGCTTCAGCTTGCAAACAGAACTATTGCCGATAGCACTACAAATCGAATTAGGATTTCCTGTGGGGGAATTACCGCTATAAACGTCTGTACATGCTGGATCTGAACCATTTATATTTCGGCATTTTGCACCACTTGCCTGCGATCGCTGATCCATATTCACCTTTTGAGTAGCATACACCGCGATACCCATCACAATCAGCAAAATAAAACCAACTAAACCTAGGAGTAAGGCATTGAACGAAAAGCCGCCTTTGCTTCTAGAGGAAATACGTGGACGAACAGGAGTTTTTTTCTTCATATTTGGGACAGTTGTTACTACTAGTACTCTATAAGTTAATACCTTATTTTGGTTGTCGTCAAGCGTGAAAAGTAAAATTAGATTGTCAAGCCGGCCTATACCGCTCACAAAAAAACCCGCTCCTCAACGTGCGGGTTCTTTTGGCTCAGAACGTAGCTCCCGGTGAGGAGAACCTTCTGAGGTATATGTAATATAACAAAATATTATAAGCTTGTCAAGCGGAGCAGCGTCAACCTCTGTTACTACCCGAACTGCAAGCTAGGAAAAAAACTAGATTTGAAAAAATTTATGGATTTCCACCAGGGTTTTGGCCAACAAACTCTAGGACATTGGCATCCTTTTTGAGACTTTGGCCAAGACCACGGTCGTCGTAGCGCATCTCGGCCATCCACTGATTTACACTGGCTGCCCAACTACCATTGCTGCTGGGTGTGTACTTGCGCATGATTAGTTCGGGAGTGGTCAGGCCGCGGTCGATGTAGTTCTTTTTGAGTTCCCTACCCGCGCGATCAAAACCGGCTTCGTAAGAGTCAAAACCCAGTGTGCCTCGAGCGTGGATGCCAAAACCTAAGCAATTGTATGTTTCGGGCGGGATAACCTTGCACAAATTGCTTTCTTGCATGGCTATGGCTGGCAGGAGCCGAAAGTCGATTTGGTAGCGGTCGGCTATTTCTACCAGCTTCACCCCGTAGTAATCATGTGGCTTCATGGGCGAGTCGTATCGTTTGAGGAAGTTGGCGACTATTTTGGCCCGCGCGTCAGCGGTTTCCACCAGGGCTTGAAGGTGCTGTGAATCGTCAAATTCGTCATAGCGGTAACCGTGGGCACTGGAAATGATGGCATTTTGCTCAAAGCTACTTGGTGAGATACCTTGATTAAGAGCTACTGCCCTGAGTCGGTAGTATTGGACCGCAGCAACGCCAGTCAGGACCATTCCCGCGGCCAAGAGCATCCAAGCGTACGCAAAAAAAAGCGCTTTCATGCAGCTAGTATATCAGGCGGTCAGTAATCGACAAACCGAGTTGATTATGTTATCCTATAATATGAAAGTGAGTCACCACCTATGCTGCGCACTCACATGATCCACTTCTGGTTTTTTTTGACCTTACTTTATTTGTCAGGGGCGTCGGTGTGGCAGGCAGCAGCTCAAAGTTCAGATAAACTGGGCATTCACATCCTTCATCCAGACGAACTAACTGCGGCCAATGCCCTTTTGGACGCCAACACTACAACTGAGTCGTGGCACTACGTGACTATCCCTTTTACCTACTCAGATCTGGAGAAACCGGCTGAATGGAAAATCTTCTTTTCCAAAGCTCGTCAACTCCACATAATTCCCATCATTAGACTGGCCACTAAGCATGAGGGTGACGCTTGGGTGCAACCAGACAAGAAGCATATTGTGGAACAGTTGGATTTTTTAAGCGCACAGACTTGGCCAACCCAGGAAAAGCGAATTATCGTCTACAACGAAGTTAATCATGCCAAAGAATGGGGCGGGCAGATTGACCCTCAGAGTTATGCTGACACTCTAGAATTTGTGAGCAGTTGGGCGCATACCCAGCCGGGCGACCCGTTTAAGGTCTTGCCGGCAGCTATGGACTTAGCAGCTGGGAATACTCGAGATACCAAAGAAGCTTTTGCATACCTGAACGCCATGGTGGTACACAATCCGCAGATATTTGACTTTGTCGATGCATGGAATTCCCACTCATACCCAAACCCCGGATTTGCGGCGTCTCCTCAAAGAACTGGCCAAAACTCAATTAGCGGATTTCGTCATGAGTTGGCATTTTTGGAAAAATTAAGCGACCGTGTTTGGCAGGTCTACATCACGGAAACGGGTTGGAGTGTAACTAAGTCACTGGCCAAATGGTTGCCGTCGTATTACCAGTATGCCATTGACCATGTCTGGAGTGACCCAGAGGTGGTGGCAGTCACGCCGTTTGTCTTGCGCGGAGCTCCTGGACCATTTGAAGCATTCAGTTTTTTGGACGCCGATGGCCAGCCAACCGCGCAGTATCGGGCGATGTTTGATCAGTTGTCTCCTATTTGACATTCGCTACCAGCTTCTCTATAACCAGTTTCACTATGAAACTGCAGACCCTCCAAGACACCTCAATTACGGGCAAAACCATACTGCTCCAGGTGGATTACAATGTGCCGCTTGAGAAGGTCAGGGGTAACTGGCAGGTGCAGGACGACACGCGGATTGTCTTAAGTATCCCCACCATCAAGTACTTGCTGGATCATCGGTGCAAGGTGGTGATTCTGACCAAGTCTGGTAGGCCGGACGGAGTGGTGGATGTGGCGCTTCGATTGACTCCGCAACATGCTCGTTTACAAGAGTTGCTTGGCCAACCAATCAAGCTACTTCAAGTCAGCACCGGATCAATTGTTAGCCAAGCTGTCTCGGAACTTGTCGCTGGTGAAGTGCTGATGTTGGAAAATGCCAGGTTTGAGCCCGGCGAGGTGAAAAACGACGCAGCCTTGGCCAAGTTTTGGGCATCTCTGGCAGATATGATCGTCAATGATGCGTTTTCCACAAGTCATCGAGCTCACGCTTCTGTATCTGGGGTAGCCGCGTTTTTGCCCATGGTGGCAGGATTACAACTGCAGCAGGAGGTAGAAACGCTCTCAAAACTAATCGAGCGTCCGCGTCGACCATTTGTGACCATTGTAGGCGGGGCCAAAATCTCAGATAAAGTGGAGGTTATTCGTAATTTAGCCAAGGTGGCCGACGTAGTCTTGGTGGGTGGGGGTGTGGCCAATAATTTTCTCAAGGCAGAAGGCATAGATGTTCACCACTCATATCTGGAAGATGCGGCCGTAGATCAAGCCAAAAAAGGTCAGTCATTCGTGGCAGTGGCTGACGAACTACTTGAAGAGACCAAGCGGGAAAAAATGTTGCTTGATGGCTATATTCCATTGCCGAGAATTCTCTACCCCGTTGATGTGATCGCCGGAAAAAGTGTGGCCAAGCCTGGCACCCCACGGGTAGTTGATCTGACCCAAGGAGATACCACTGCCGATGAAGCCCTCCGTGGTCACGACGAATATATGTTTTTGGACATTGGTCCACGGACTCAAAAACTTTACTCGCAAATTATTCTCGAGGCAGGCACTGTATTTTGGAATGGACCCATGGGGGTGTTTGAACAAGATGCTTTTGCAGCGGGCACGCGAGCTGTTGCCTTGGCAATGGCCAAGTCTACTGCCTTTACCGTAGTCGGCGGTGGTGACACCATTAGCGCCATTAACCAGTTCAAGGTTTTTGACAGATTTGACTATGTATCTGCCGCGGGTGGGGCATCGTTGGAGTTTCTGGCTGGAGAGCAGTTGCCCGGAATTTTACCCATGGTAATAACGCACAAATAGTAATCAAAGGATGACATGCAAGACCAAATTGACAGCCTAGTGTGGCAGGCAGTATTCGCTGATACGGAGCAGAAAAGAGCATTGGCTCGGCTCCAGATTTGGCAGCAGGCACAGTCGGCTGGTGTCCTGGCAAGTTCGATTCACGAGCTGTATGAGGCCAGAGGCCGGGGTCAGGTGCTATCGAACTTCACGGTACCTGCAATGAACCTTCGCGGCATGACCTATGACTTGGCTCGTTCAATCTTTGCCGCGGCAGTCAAGTTGCGCGTCGGGGCGCTCATTTTTGAATTGGCTAGATCTGAAATGCAATATACTGACCAATCACCCGTGGTTTATACTCCGGTAATTATGGCTGCAGCTTTGAAAGAAGGCTGGACCGGACCTCTCTTTTTACAGTGTGACCACTTTCAAGCCAAGGCGGCTGAGCCGGGGGTGGCCAAAGACGGCGAGCTGGATGCGATCAAATCTTTAATCGGTGAGGCACTCGGCGCAGGCATGTATAACGTGGATATCGATATGTCGACCCTGGTAGACCTGAGCGCTCCGACCGAGTCAGAGCAACAAGTGGCCAATATTCGGCATACCTTGGAGTTAACCGAGTTTGTTCGACGACTTGAACCTGCCGGTGTGACAGTGTCCTTGGGCTGCGAAATTGGTCATATTGGCGGCAGAAACAGCACTATGGCTGACTTCGAAGCCTTTATGTCTGGGTATACGGCAGGCCTAGGTGAAGGCCTGATTGGGGTAAGTAAAATGAGTATTCAGACAGGCACGAGTCACGGCGGGGTAGTCAACGCCGATGGCAGTCTGGCAAGTGTAGCTGTTGACTTTGAGTTGCTGCGCAACGTCTCGCGAGCGGGACGCGAGCAATACGGCATGGGTGGGTCGGTGCAGCATGGAGCCTCAACTCTACCCCATGATCTGTATCACAAATTTCCTGAGGCCGAGACTTTGGAAATTCATTTTGCCACCGGTCTGCAAAACATGATTATGGATCACCCAGCTTTCCCTGCGGAGTTGTTGTCTGAGATTTACTCCTGGATAGATACTGATATGGCGGCCGAGCGCGGCGCGGACCAAACTCTCGAGCAGTTTCACTACACTCAGCGCAAGAAAGCTTGGGGTGCGTTCAAAAAACAAACGTGGAGCATCCCTGAGGCCAATCGCGAAGAGTTAAGAAATATGCTCCATTCACACTTTGAAACTGTGTTTGGTGAACTGGGTGTGAGTGACACGATGGAGTTGGTGAGGTCAAATGTATCTGCGATGCGACAAACTAAAAATGCCTTAGATTTTACAACCAAGGCTAAGGTCAAAGCCGAGACGGTTGCAGGGTTGGCGGATTAGTTGCCGTAATCCTTTTTTTGGGGAAACTCCTTAAGTCCAGTAATTCCTTGAAAAAGGACAATCAGCCCATAAATTGATCCTAAAAATGCGGCAGAACTTATCAATAGTCCTAAATCTCGTGCAATCTTTTCCGCGCTTGCTTGTGCAGCCGCTATCTTTTCTTGTAGGCTTGGTTCCGCTGTCACTTGTGGATTGGTTGCGAACCTACCGTTATTTGCTGCAATGGGAAAAAATTGCTCAAACATTTTTGCGGGTGTCTCGAGCTCAGTTACAGTCACATCGCCACTAGAAGGTGGAACTTCTTTTGGAGTTACTTGGGCTACAGCTTCACCAGATGGCGTAGGTGTTGAGGCGGGTGTGAATCCGGGCGTAGAGTCTTGGACAAACGACGCCAGCTCATCTGCAAACTGACGGAGCAATTGAGCATCCTCTGGTGAAATTTCAGAACTGGCTTGCTGTGGGCTGAGCAACTCTGCCTGAATATTCTTTTTAACAAATGCTTCTGGTGATAGTGCTGGTGTCATACACATCCATTATACATCTCATTGTCAAACAAGATCAAAATGATGATTGTGAATCATGCGTATCGTTTTTCGGGAAAAGATTTGTGAGCCAGCCGAGACTCGAACT
>CAZSHY010000004.1:0-26776 GCA_964607125.1 uncultured Pseudomonadales bacterium
CGAACGTACTCGAGAAATTGGTCTGCGCAAGGCGCTCGGCGCCACGCCCAATGTCATCTTGCTTCAGTTTTTGATAGAGGCAGCGCTGCTTTCCATATTGGGAGGTGGAATTGGACTACTCATAGCCTACGGCGGAGTGGCGGCAATGCAGGCCTACTTCCCCGCCAAGATTACCCCCGACGCGGTGGTTTTAGCTTTTGGCGTTTCTACTGCAGTTGGACTTGTTTTTGGCGCTGCACCCGCCCGCAGAGCCTCGCAGCTTTCGCCAATCGAGGCCCTGCGCTACGAGTAGCTGCTTTCGTTGTATACTAGAAGTGTGAAACTACTCAAACCCTTGCTCTTACTTGTGGTGGTCATTGGACTGGCTGGAGCAGGATATCTTTATTTCTCCAAATCCCAGCCCAATCAACCCGCCGTCCTAGGTGCGAGCAGTAGCTCACTGCCTCCGGCTACAACTAGTTTTTCACTTGATGGAATCAAACAAGGTTTGGCTAACGCGCTCAATCAGGACAAGATAGGTACCGCTACTTCCCTGGCTACGGAAGAGCTGGGAACCCTCAAGGACCGAGGGCTTGCGCTCAAAGAGCATTTGGGTGTAGTCTTAGATCAGACCCAAGCCAGTGGCAGCGCCTCGCCTCAGGAAAGAGCGTTGGAATATGGCCAATATTTGTACTGCCAAGGCGTAGTAGAAGAATGGGAGAGAAGTAATGAATGATACAACTACCACACCAAATGTGATCAAGTGGCCAGCTGATTTGAATGTCAACCTGGTAGAAACACTGACGGCCGCTGGGCTTAGTTCAGAACAGATCGATGATTTCAGCAAGTCTGTGCTGATGCAAGCAAATACTGAATTAATTTCACAAGTTTTTGAGCACATTTCTGAAGAGTCAAAGCAAAAGATTAGAGAAGCTATCAATGGCGAACATGATGCCGCCGAAATTCAAGCTTTAGTGACCACCGAGTACGATTCTGTTCAGGACGGCTCTAAGCCTGTTTTTGAGCAGTTGGTTGATAACTCTAGGGTCAAGGCGATAGCTTCAGCTTTAATTAAACTTAAACAATCCGCAAATCCAACGGCTTTTACCAAGGCTTCAGAATATTTAGCTGGAGTTACTAAAAACTTGTTAGATTATAATCAGCAATAAGGCGACCAAATATGATAACTAATTCATCAGAGGGCAGTCTTCCGGTAAAATTTTATTCAGAAATGAGACTCGGGGGTCCAGACATCCTCGCGGGATTGGGCATTAAAGATAGTCCAACCGCTCGAAGCCTCATTGAAAAGTTAGATTTTCCTGGCCAATTTTCTCCTTCCGGTCAACTGGAATGTGACGCTGAGTGCCTTAGACAGATGAGTGAAGAGGCTCAAGGTGCCTCAGAAGCAGCTCAGGAAGCTCGTAGCGACGTCGATATTATCGTAGAAGCAATCCTTAGGAAACTCGGATATTGGAACACACAAATTGACACCTCAACCCCGGGAATTGACATTCCCAATTCCTTTATTCCTGAGGAGGCCGATGTTCGAGCTGTGTATGATGATACCCAGGCAGCGGGACAATCTGCTATCGACGCCTACAACCGCGCTCAGATAGAAACGGGCGGAACAGCAATACCTCTAGCAGTTCTTATCGTACTTGGTCTTACCCTCGCCTTTTTTGCCTTAAAAGGTCGCGGAAAGAAAGAGCCTCTATCTGGTTCAGCGCAAAGAGCGAATCGTATTGGAAAACAGCAATAAAATCTGACTCGAATCTATACTCTATAAATTGCTTCTGCTCTGAATCTCCGCCTCAACCATATCCTTATCTTTACCGTACTTGAGACGTGATAGTTGTTTAATCATTTCTGCTTGCTTGGGGTTCATTCTCGCCTTAACTGCGTCCATGTCTTTGGCCAAAGACATACTAAACGGCGCCACCGGCTCGTTTTTGACAATGGTCTTGATATAAACGTGGTATTTTTCAATATTGGTCAAGTCAATCTCGTTGAACACAGGCGCGAATTCATGTTGCAGGAAATTGGCGTCCGGCACGCCCACCCGGAATGAAACCATGGTACCCACGTTGCCAAAAACCGCATTTTTAACCTCTTCATCAATCTGAGCCACAAACTGATTGGCCACAATCAAGTTCAACCGATACTTACGAGCTTCAGACAGAATCACAGCAAAGTCCTCAGTGGCGTAGTTCTGGAACTCATCCACATACAGGAAAAAGTCGGTCCGCTTTTCCATGGCCATATCTTGACGGCTCATGGCTGCGGTCAAAACCTTAGGCACCAGAATCAGGCCGAGGAACTTCGCATCCTCCTCGCCCAAGATACCTTTAGACAAATTACACAGGATAATCTTCTGCTCATCCATGGCTTGGCGGAAATTAAAGGCACTAGCCGGCTGACCAATGATGTTACGCATGGTTTTGTTAGTCACGAACCGACCGAACTTGGACACAATGTAGTCCAAAACCTCTGATTTATGGAAATCTGAAGTCTGGGCAATCTGGTCCGTCCAGTAGCGCCGGACCACCGGGTCTTTGACATAGGGCAAAAGCTCGTCCACATATTTTTGGTCAGTCAGGGCGCGGACCAGCTCAATAAAGGTTGAGCCCTTGCGCGACATGATGGTCAACATAGCATTACGAATAGCATGCTCAAACCGCGGACCAATAATACCTGTCCGATGTGGATCATACAGCTTGTACATCAAACCAATAATCGAACCGACCACAAAGTGACGTTGCTCTTCTGTGTCCGCCTCCATCATGTTCATGCCCATTGGTCTGTCCAAATCTGAAGGATTGAAGTAAATCACATCATCTGCCCGCTCCGGTGGCATTAGTTGCAACAAGTCCTCTACAAACTCGCCGTGAGGGTCAATAGCACACACCCCCTTGCCACTCTCAATGTCCTGAAGAATCATTTCCTTCAAAAACTCAGACTTGCCTGTGCCGGTCTTTCCCACAATGTACATGTGACGGCGCCGATCATCCTCAGAAATAAACACTTTTCGTTTCTCTCCGCGATACGCTGACGTGCCCAAGTACATACCCGTGGTGGGAATGTTGTGCGGCGCTGGCGCGTTCTTAGCGTTAAGCCAACGAATATGGTGCGTTTCAACCGTCTTATTTGGCAGGTGAAAAATGGTCGCCAATTCCTCTGAGTTCAAAATGAAGGTGTCTTTGTGCCAGTACGGCATGTATCGATAGATAAAATCGATCATGAACAGATGTTTAAAGAAAATCGTTGACCGCTTGAAATTATTATATGCAGATTGAAACTGGGCAAAGGCGCCCACAATGTTGTTCAGGTGCGAGTCGGCGCTAAAGTCATTGGGAGAGGACACCACCACCCGAATTGAAACTCGGAACCCGGGTTTCTCTGTCTTGGCTTGAATGGCCTCCATTTCCTTGGGGTCATGACCGTAGGTAGCTTTTTCTGGATCTGCCTCACGTTTTTTTTGATTTTGAATATATGATCTGCCCTGACTCTGCCACTTGGTACCTTCGGGGGTCATCAAAATTTGAATCACCGCGCCCTCGCCGTGACTCATTTTGGAGAGTGCGGAAGTCATGAGAGATAAGCCGTCTGTGGGCAAATCCTTGTAAGTCTTGATGGGGCTGAAGTTAGATTTTTCTAGCTTAATTGAAGAAAAGGCTACCCGACCTTTTTCATTAAAAATATTTATTTCATCTGACTCTTTAATATCAGCGTTGGGATACGCGCCGTGAATTTGTTTCTCAACTAAGTCGCGAATGGACCGCGGGCAGCTCACGTAGATAGAAATTTCTTCCTTGAGCGCCACAATTTCAAATGCGAACATCTCCTCATGTTTAGTCCAGGAGAGCATGCCCACCTTCTTGAGCGAGTATAGCCCTGCAAACATTTGTTCTGCTGCATCAATCTTAATTTCGTTTTCCTTGGGTAATCTGATGAGAAGTGTTACAAATTCCAGAGCATAATCTTCACGCTTCCTGTGTTTGAGCCACTGCAAAAACATGTATGCAAAACCGCTCATGAACACCAGGATCAACAAAAATAAGCCCAGAACTAGCCCGACTTGAACGACTTGGCTGAGGAGAGCGTTAATTTCTTCCATGGTGTGCCTATTTATGCATCTCTGTAAATTACTTTGCCAGCAAACATCTTGATTATCTTATGGCTCCACTCTATTAGCCAGCGGATACTGTAAAGCGGTCCTTTTTTCAAGCCCTCTTTTTCCACTTCGGGCGTGATGGGCAACACCACCACCGGTCGGCTTGGATATGGCGTGGTCGCGGATTCTTGTGTGCCATCAGCTATCACCACTTCTTGAGGCGCTTGGTCGGCATGATCCTGGACTTTTTGCATGTAAGCTTCCACCTCGGGTGGAATTTCTGGAGTGCGTTCTTGCTCAACCGTCTGCACACCCCCAGCGTCAGTAAATGTATTGTCTGCCGTCTGTTCGGCTGCGGCCTGCGGCCGCTCCTTAGCATTTGTTCCTGGTGCGGCCGGATTCAGAAGAGGCGCAGTGGCCTGGGCCACTGCCATAGGCAAAGCTTGGGGCAAGACCCCGCCATCTACTCCAGGAGACAGAGTCATGCTGCCCTGCGGAATAATTGAAGATTCAACCGAAGGCATCGGTGTTGGAGAACCGACCACCGTCTCAACCTCGTCCAGGACGCTCTCAAACAAATCCATCTTGTCTGTCTCAGGCAAGTCAACCTCGTTTTGCGGAGCGGGTTCATCTAAAACTGGTGGCTGAGGTGGATTTACTTGCGGAGTGGGGTGGCTGGTCATACCGGCTGCCCCGACCACTCCGTCGTCAGACAGGGTCGCTGAAGGCACAGGCGGTAGCTGAGTGGGCAGTTGAGCAGAATCATTCATGGCGCAGTACCCATAATCATACCATTGGTACCTGGTTGGACGCCATATTGCGCTGCTGCCCCAGCAGGAAGTTCTAGCACCCAATTCGCGCTGCCAATTGATGCATATCTCGGCAAAGTGGTTTCATCTTGATCTGGACCAGGCACGGGCACCTGAGGCGTCACCCCTGTTACCACGCCGTCTGATAGCCATACCATATCAATGGCAAAAAGCATGTCCACCATCCAAAACTCTCGCTGCTCCTTGTCTGGGAAAATGAAAAGCATGCCATCACTGCCGATACTTTGCCGTCCGCTCAATCCTTGCTCCCAACTTTCTGGGGTAATCACCACCTCCACTTTCAAGGTTTGGTTGCCCAACTGCAACAAAACCAGCTGCCTATCTTGTAACTTGAGCTCTGGCTGCCCCGCTGCCCCAACGTCATTCGTCATATCTTGTTGATTGCCAGCTTGGCCCTGTTGAGTAGTTGCACTAGACGGGTTTTGTAGCGCCGATTGCAGCAAAGTTTGTGACTCAAGCCAAAAGCCAGCGCAGATCATAGCCCAACCCAACAGAGCAATAATTAATTGCTGTCTGATAGCCATAGTTTTTTGGGCAATAAATTGGCAAGAGATCAGAGTGAAAACGCTTAACAGAACAATTTGATTCCAACCCAAGCCCGCAAAGACCAGGGGTAGGTCAGGGCGCAAGAAATCCAAGCCAAATCTGATTCCAGCATAAGCCCAGGCGTAAGTAAGTGCCAAAAATCCACTTCCCACCTGATCAGGATGTTTGCGAGCATGTGTTATCAGCCACCACCAGATGCCTAATACAGCCAAAGCCTCGTAGGCAAATAGCGGGTGATAAAGTGGGAAGCTTTGCAAATCTACCAACCGGCGATCAACCCCAATTGAGATTGCCCAGGGCAGTCTGGTGGGCAGGCCATAAAGTTCTTGGTTTGTCCAATTGCCCAATCTGCCAATTGCCTGACCGACTGGCAAACTAAGTGCAACCAGATCGGCAATCAACCAAAAACTGGCTGGCAATAGTCCACGTTTGAGCAAAACCCACGCCGTAAACAAACCACCCACTACCGCACCCAGAATGCTAAGTCCCCCGTTCCATATGGCCAAGGCTGCCAACGGAGATTGCGCATAAAGCTGCCAATCAGTCGCCACGTGCCAGGCTCTTGCCCCGACAATGCCGCCAAGTACTACCAGTATTACAAACGTCCAGAATTGATGATTGAGGAGGCGAGGCGCGAAGCGCCGAGCCTGACTTTCTGCTAACAAAGTGCTCAGCACAATCGCGATGCCTATAAACACGCCATAGAGATGAAGTTGCATGACTTGCCCCCTGTTAATTAAAATAACAGCATCGTAGCTATACCCAATGCCAGAGTGGCTACGTAAACCATTGTTTTGATCTCATCCTGATTGTATTCTCGTTTAACTTGAAAGAGAAATGTCCGATGAAATAGCTCAGGAATTCGGTGGTACCACCACAGTTCCAGCACCAAGCCGGCCATTACTCCCATTAAAACCCCCACGCCCAGCCTACTTCCAGATGAACTCATGATAAAAACGCCCAGAGGAATGAGTGCCAGCATGAAAACCATTGATCGCGTGACTAGGCCGGGAACGGCTACGTTTTGATCTTCATAAAGTGTGTATAAATACCATCTGTCCGCAACTAGCACCCCAACACCCAACAAAGCGCCAATGGCTAGTAGAATTGCGGGCTCCCAGGAGAAGTTGCCATCAATCCATGACAACCCGAGCTGAACCAAACCATACACTAGGGGAATCATTAGCTGCGCGGCCAAAAGCCAGACAGGCTGTTTTGGTGGTGCAGGTGGGGCGGGCTTGGGCAATTGGTTTTCCATAGTTTTTCTTATCTAGCTACTTCATTCAAAGTTTATTTGCCTTTTAGTTGCAGCTTTAACTCCAAGATTCTTAGCGCCTGAGCATCGACTTGCCTAGAAAAGCTGATAGAGCTTTGATATTCAGCCACAAGTGCCCGGTGCACCTCCGCAAGCTGCGCTGGTTTTATGCCTGCTCCAAAGGTGAGCACCATCTGCCCCGCCTCAACTGCCTCTACGGCGGCTTTCGACAGCGTCCGCTTGGATTGGCCGCTCCCGCTTGCTGCAGTCACCATGTGCAAGGCAGATTCCATGTCAAGGCTATCACTGACTACAAATGCTCCAGGGTATTTTTCTGTGAGTGAATTTATGCAGGTTGCACTTAGTGAGCAAGGTCGCGCGTCCCCCAGCTCCAACACGCTCAAGTGTGAAATCATCACTCCACTCTTGGGAAATGTGTCCAGAACGCTTTTGAAGACAAACGACTCAAGTGGCGAAGAATTTTGGGTCACGGCAGTTGTGTGTAGATCCTGCTTGAGGCTACCGATGCCAGGAAAGTGCTTAAATACGGTCATGACTCCAGCCGCCTTAAAAATCCTAGCGTACTCCTGACCTCTGATGGCAACGGTCGAAGCATCTGTGGAACAGGTTCGCTCGCCGAGAGCTGATCCGGCGCTACCCACGTCCAAGACTGGACCCAAGACCATATCCACGCCCACATTTCTCAGCTGAGCGGCTGTTTGTTCTAGCAGTTGAATCCGAGCGGTGTCCTCCAGCGCGCAAGTTTTCCGCCAACTGGCTAACTTAGCAAATCCGTCGCCGTTGAGTCTGGTAGCAGCTCCACCCTCATGATCAACTGCGATCAAGACGTCACTGGCAGTATGCAGCTGGCCAATTGCCGCTCTGGCTGCATCGGTACTAATATCTCGGCCAAATATGAGAGCTGCGCCAGGCTGGTACTGAGTTAAGAACTCTGCCCAATCGCCGGCAACCTGCTGGCTCACGGTTTCTGCGGGTTGGGAAATAACCACCGGCACCATCATTAATAAAGCCACCCGTCTTTCTGGTGGCAATTGAGCCAAAATACTTTCTGGTGACTCTAGAACCTCGGGCTGAGTAGCCAATGCTGGAGATGGCGATGGCTGTTGTGAATCTAATTCTAAGACAGGAGCCTGGTCAAATTTGAATGGGTGAAAAAAATAATTGTAACCAGATAGGCCAACCATTACACACAAAAACAGGATGAGCAGGTATGTATTGGAGAGTTTTTTCATGAGATTTTCTTTTTTTGCTTGAGCTCGTTCACCTTCCACATAAATAAACGCGCTTTGCTCTTGGCTGAGTGAGCATCGGTGACAAAACTCAGAGCTGACTCTAGTATACCGCGATCAATTTCTTTAGCCATCTTGATATATAGGGATTTATGATTGGGGTCATCCAATGCCATGGCGAGTCGGTATCCAAAATCTTGAAATTCTTGGGTAATGTAGCCGCCCTTGTCCTCCAGAGCAAAATCAGCAAATAAGTCTGCCATGGGCAGGAAACCAGAATTGGGTGATTTACTTGATTTGGCCATGATTTCCCTCACGTTCGCGAGCGAACAAGCTCAACAACACGCCAACAGAGGCAAAAATAAACATGCCGTTCCAGCCCTGACCTATGGTTGCAAAAAAGATACCAAACAACAGCCAAAAAACTGCCGCTGCCGCACCAACAGTTGTTTCACGATAGGCAAAATACGAAAGTGCTTGCGAGCCTTTTCCACGTCTGAGAATGACAGATTCGTAATATAACCAGTGGAAATTGCCAGCTAATTTCTCAAAAAAGTCCATCAATGCAATGCTCCAAACAGTTAAAAATTGCGACCGGAGCAACCACAGAATTGACAAGAAACCACCGCTAACCATGAATGGCCTCTTGCTGCCCCTGTGTCCATCAATATATGAGCCCACAAAGAAGCTGAGCGTCATGGCCATGAACAATGAAGTTGTATACAAATAACCCACCCGCTCCACCGATCCCAGCAACACAAAAACATATAGCGGCCAGGTAAACAAAGCAACGTCATTCATGTACCTGCCTATAAACGCCACGGTTAGTGAACGGTATTCTTTATCCTGTAACCACCGGCGCAACTCAGTCAGATTGACAGAGTCATGAATTTCCTCAAGATCCATTGATAATGCAATGATCGCTGCTACTAGCGTGCCCAGCAATCCAACCAAAAACAGCGACTCGATCCCAAACAGAAGCGCCAACAAACCGCCCAGTGCCGGTGCAATCACGGCAGCAATTTGCAGCAGGAATTGAAGCAAGCCTAAATCTTGACCCACGTTTCTGCGCAGCGCGCTTTGGGAAAACAAAGTGTGGTAGCTATTCCAGAACAAAGGTGTTTGCAGACCCTCAAAAACCATGCCCACAAAAAAGAGAGGCTCATATGTTTTGGCATGATACAGGGCGCTAAATGCCAAAAGTCTTAAAAAGTGTGACAGGATAATTGACCGCTGGTGGCCGATCTTGGCAGTAATGTTTGCCGCCGGTATACCAAACACCATGCAGAAAAAGCCCTGAGCAAATAAATATATGGCCAATGTCACTAAGCCTCGCTGAATGCTAGTCAAACCAAAGCCATCAAGGAAAGAGGCGTTTTGGCCAAACACGTATAGAAATATGGGAATGAAAAAAAGTGCCGATTTATTGACTAAGTCCCGAATGATGCGAATCCCATACAGCAACCGCATGTTTTTGCCACCGTCAAATCTAAAATGTGGCAAATGCAAGTGATAACTCTGAATCCGAATCATGGTGTTCAGTATAGCGCATTAGACGCCCAACTGAGCGGTTAGTTTCTCGATTACTTCATGCCGAGTAACAGCAAAAACACCCAGCTCATTTTCTGAAAAATGCTGAGTCACATAAGTCGGTGGTGGAATGACCCGCTCTCCCGATCGACCGTCCACCCCAACTCTAACATGCCAAAAGTTTTTAGTGCCCAAATGCTGGTAGACGGACAACAAACCGTTGTGCAGTTTGGGCCCTGTGCCGAACTGAATTTTAAACGTCCCCAGTGGTAAATCCAAATCGTCGTGTATGACAAACAACCTTTGGTGCCAGTCTGGCTGAATTAGGTCACTGCTTTCTGTAATTTTGTAGTAATCCATGACAGCTCTGACAGAGATGCCAGATTCATTCATGTATACCATCGGTTTGACCAATAGAAATTCTCGGGGGCCAATTTTCTTTTTGGCAATTTCTGCCCGACATTTTTTATTTTCAGTAAACTCACCCATGACCATCTTGGGTGCAAGTTGATTTAAGATCATGAACCCAGCGTTGTGCCGAGTTCGGTCAAATTGCGGTTCGGGGTTACCTAGACCAATTATGCAGTTCATAGCATCATTGTACTGCCAGAGTCTGCTCAATCAAAGCCTTGAGTTTGGACTTGGACATTTGGTTGTACTTTGCCAGCTTGGCCAGAGGTGATTTAAAGCGACTTAATTGTCCTGGGTCATCAATGATTGACTTAAGAAGTGACACCAGTTTTACCGCATTTTCCTCAACATAGCCCAACTTGTATGACTTGATTATGTCCAAATTGCCATCCTCCTGTCCGCTGATGTGAGTGATCGCAAAAAACGGGGTTTTGGTGGCAACAGACTCAAACAAGCTATTTGGTCCAGCCTTGCCAACTACTAAGTCTGCGGCCTGCATGTACTTTTCAATATGTTTGGTAAAACCCACTATTACAAGTTCATTTTTATTGCCCAAACTGGCCAAAACTTTGGCAAACTGCTCCAAAACCTGCTTTAGACCTTTATTAGCACCACAGGCAACAACTACCTGGGTGGGCTTATCGCTCAGGAGCAAAACTGGCAAAATCTTCATGACTAAATTTGTACCCTCGGACCCGGAAGCTACCAAAATAGTGAGCTTGTCCAAGTCTAACTTGAGTGACTTGCGAACGCGTTTTTGGTCATAATCTTGTTCAAATCTATCGCGGACAAACCATCCAATTGGACTCACCACAGACGGCTGCTCAAATTTTTTAACAGCTCTGACAGTTTTTTTATCAAAACCACAGTTAACAATGGGAGCAGCTGCGGCTGTAACTGGGTGAACGGTTAAGGGATCAGTCAAAATGTTAATAAACGGTATGCCGTTTTTGGCACACGCATCTTCTAAGCTGGGGATGTAAAAATAAAACGCACTAATAATTAAGTCTGGTTGATACTCATTAATAGCGGCGTTTACGAACTCATCGGACCGTGATCTGAACAGAATTCGACTGCTTTTTACAAGCAGTTCGTGAGTGCTCAGAGCAAATAGTGGGCCAGATGTTGAGGGGAAAAATTGATACAAGGTCGTATATGCCATGCGCATTGGCAAGTCTTGAACTTTCAGCGCCGCCTCATATCCAGGCTGTTTGTTGATGTAATCAGCAATCGCCTCCCCAATGCTGAGATGGCCTTCATAAGTCGTCAAAACTAAAATTCTCAGATTGCGTTTGGGCATATTGATCCAGATGTATTCTATCACTCACCCGCAATGCCACCCAATTCAGAAGTCTGAGTAGCCTGCTGCCAATGCTTGTCATCGCGAAAGGCAATTAACCTGGGAAAGCGTAAAGCCACGCCTGCCGCATGCACCGGTGATTGAGTTATTTCATCTGCCGCAATCTCAACTACCAAGCCCGGCTGAATCCAAGCGTCAGGTTGAAGCGACTTAGGCACTACATACTCTGCGGGCTGAAGTGGGCTTGATAAGTCGTCACAACGCTGCTTGAGTTCGCGAAACTGCTCATCGGTCAAGCCGGTACCAATTTTGGCAATGCTCAAGATACGCCACGGTTGGGATTCTGGTTGTTCTGTTGCTTCTAGTACGCCCACAAGAAACGCGCCCACACCAAAGTCGCTGCGCTTGCCCCGACCCCGGTAGTAGCCCATGACCACCAAATCCAAAGTGTCTGCCAGTTTTCCCGAAGTTCCCTCTTCCTCTTTAATTTTCACCCACCGCCAACCTTTGCGCCCACCCACATAAGTTGAGTCTATTTTCTTAATAACCGCTCCCTCCAAGCCCTCTGCCAACAGTTGGTGATGGTATGCGCGCAGCTCGTCAGCACTACTGGTCACAATCTGCGGTGTCATAATAATTTCTGGGCTATCTTCAAACAAAGTCCGCAACAACTGTTTGCGTTCAATCAGGGGAACATCTAAAAGTGACTTGCCGTCACACTCCACCACATCAAAGACACAGAACCGAATCGGCACATTTGCAGCCGTGCTCTCCACATCGTGCTTGCGTTTACGAGTGATAGTAGTTTGAAAGTTGGCCAATTGGTTGGTGGCTGGATCGTAGCCAATTGCTTCCGCGTCCAAGATACAAGACTGGCACTGGAGCAATCTGGCAACTTGCTCCAATTCTGGATACATGTGGGTGACATTCTCCAAGCTACGGGTAAACGCGGTGATAGTATGGGTACCATCGGCGGCACGCACAAAGTGTATTTGGGCCCTCAGCCCATCATACTTGGGCTCAGCAATTACGGTCTGCATTTTTTCAATAATTTCCTGAGCCGAGTTCAGCCGCTGACAAAGAGCTGGCACAATTGGAATACCAGCTTGCGCGGTGTAGTTATCAACTGAGCCATCGCGCAGATAGGCACGGGCCAATTCACCGATGTCGGCCTTCTTCTGAAATGCCAACTCCAACTCGTCATGAGCAGACTTGTCGCCTTTGACCGCCCAAGAGAGTGCATCCAAAATCGTCATTGTAGAAAAGCCCAGTCTGAGTTTGCCCAACACCATTCGCACCACATACTTCACTGCCAAGGGCTCCAACTGCTCCAGCAGCTGTACCAACAACAGCAGTTTGCGCTCCTGAGAGCCTTCACCGCTTGCCCGTGCTATTTGGACTAAATCCTGATAAACCTCTGCCACACTTAGTGAAGTTTTTTGACTTGCTATGTCAGATGTCGTCAGGTTTTGGGCAGTTTCGCCCAAGTCGCCCAGATTTTTGTATTGTTCAGTAATGATGTCCACCAACTTGTCCGTGTCTGCGGATCCAAATAAATCATTTTGCTGACCTTGATAACTACCATTTTGTTCAAGCGTATGGACCACCGCTGACATTTGGGCAAGCGCCCTGATCACCATTTTGGTAGACAGTTGAAACTCCAAAGATTGGTAGGCTGGCACCAGGGAGCCGAGCATGAGATAGCTTGCGGGTGCCAACTCAGTCTCGGAAAACTTAGGGTATAACTCGGCCAAGAGGCGAGTCATATCCAAGCGCGAAGGCGTAGACTCCAGTTGCTGTAAGTATTCTGCAAAATGGAAAAAAGTCATGGCTTCATTCTACCCTAGTTGCCCACAGTTACCTATTCGTCCAACTACTATTCAACCAAGCGGTAGTGCACGCCCTTAGTAACGCCTCGTTTCTCAATTACCCCTTTGGCAATTAAATCTTTGATATCACGAAGAATGGTATCTATGGAAATGTTGGGCAAAACCTTGAGCGCATCGTCCGAGGTAACTTCTTCTTGCTGTTGGAAGAGTTCCAACAAAACTATCTGTCTCTCCGACAGCGCCACCTGCTCGCCGAGCTGACGCTTGAGCTTAAGATCTTTGGACAACTTGGTGACTTGAGACTTAATTTTTTCAATTTCTAGCGCTAAACCATAACAAAAATATTCTAGCCAATAAGTCATGTCCCCACCGCCCTGTTGAACCGAAAGCAGAGCCTGGTAGTAAGCGTTGACGTCGCTGTCAAAATACTGCTCAAGTGAAAAGTAGCGTTTAAAATCATAGTTCAAACTGTACATAAGCAAGGTGGCCATAGCTCTGGCTGTCCGACCATTGCCCTCAACAAACGGATGTATAAACACTAGCTGGTAGTGTGTGACCGCTGCTCTAAAAATTGGGTGCAAATTGGCTGCCGTTGGGCTTTGAGTCCAACCAAAAAAATCTTCCAGCAGGTAGGGAATCTCCAGAGCTACCGGCGGGCGAAAAACCACCAAGCCGTCAGCGGCGCTTTTAACTATCACCTGCTTGTTGCGATACTGGCCAATGTACTCATCTTCAATTAGTCTGGTAGTTGTCAGTTCATGAATTGTCTTGAGCGATTGTTCAGTCAGCACTTCAACCGTCGGCTTACCCTGCTGTTTGTCTATCCAAGCAATTACATTGCGGTAGTTTATGACTTCTTGAATGTCGCGATCCCTGGCGATTAGGCCCGTTCTTGCAACTACTTCACTGGGGTTGGCTGCGCCCAACTTCAGCACTTGCTCTGCCTGCGACGAAGTTAAGTCGTTGCCTTCAATTTTGGTGCCAAAGTGGACCGTGCGATTGAGTGCCTCATCTCTAAACTGCGCTTCCCAAGCCGGAACTAGGGGCGAGTTATCTATTAAGGCCTTGGCTGCTTCGATTTTGGAAATGTAAGTCAGCAAGTTATTACTGATGGAAAATTGTGGTTGAAACATATTCGTTCTTGATCAAAGTATACATTATTTTTTGCACATTTTGCAGGGAAAAGTGGCCTGAGCACCCGCGCCGGAACGCTAACTTATTGAAATCAGATGATGGGGTGGCTATTTTATATTTGGCCGATGGTATACTGCCTCTATGAGCGACATCAAAATTCCCCAAACCGTACATGGACTTCCGCTAACCATTGTTAAAAATATGATAATTCTCAGCTCCAGTGGTTTTGGCGTCGTGGTGGCGCTTGCTTGGAATGAATTAATCAAAAAAGCGGTCGAACTTTACATCGACCCAATTTTGGGCAAAAACAGTGGCATTATTTCCATGCTCATTTACGCCGCCGTAGTCACCGTTCTGGCAGTAGTTGTGACAATGCAATTGTCAAGAATTGAGCGCACGCTGGAAGAAATAGCTCTGCGCTTGGAGCGGCGGGGCAAAAAAGAAACTACCTGAGTAAATTTTTTATTATACCCATCTTGACATTTTGACATTTAAATGTCAAAATAGGCTGATGCAACTAACTAGAACCACAATTCGCCTGGAACCACCTCTGAAACAAGCTGCACAAGTCAAGGCTTTGGAGCTTAATATCAATCTTCAAACTCTCATTAACCATGCGCTCAAGGCTTACCTCAAGGGCCTTGCCAAAGGGGCGGCTAAAAAAATTGTCTTCAACTCTAAAGCCATGGGTGCAAAACTTGATAACCTGACCAGAGATGATATTTATGCTGATTGATTCAAATATTCTGATTTACTCGCTTAATAAGTCATCGCCCAAACACCGATTAGCACAAAAATTTATCCAAGATCATCAATCAGAGCTCGTTATCGCTGATCAAAATATTTTTGAAACGATCAGAATTATCACCCACGCCAAGTTCCCCAACCCCTTTAGTTCTAAACAAGGAGTTGCGGCAGTAAGTGCAATTGCCGATGCTATTACAGTCATTCACCCCACGCTCGAGACCAAGCCCATAACCCTGGAGCTTATCGAAACATATAAAATCACCGGAGCCGAGGTCTTTGACGCATATTTAGTCGCCACCGCCCTGAGCAATCAAATCACAACCATTTACACAGATAACATAAAACACTTGAGCAAATATATTGAGTTGACGGTAATTAATCCGTTTGCCTAAACCCGCTCAATCGCCTTCAATTCCCGCCACAGAACTTTGCCCACGCTTTCAACCAACTCGGTAGCATTGAAAAATGGCCCGGCGGCTTGATAAAGTTCATCGCCGGCTTTTTTATTAACGTAACTTCCTACCACTGCACTGGTCACGGCTTCATTGACGGTGTAGAGAGCTGCCACCAGGCCGGCCAACACGTCGCCTGTACCGCCTTTAGTCATGCCTGCGTTGCCTCCTGAAATTTGCAGCTCATGATTCTGCCAACAGATCGCGTCAATCTCGCCTTTTTGCAGTACCACCACGCCCTGCGCTAGCAACTCCTTAAGTGAACCACCGGGCTTGGAAGCCAGACCGGCCATTTCTCTAGAGTGGGGAGTCAATATTGCGGATGAGGTGAGCAAGCTAGGATCAACCATCTGCAGTGCGCCCGCATCAATTACCCACTTTTTAGTGGGATAGGCGCGCAGTAGCGAGTTGGTCAATTGCTGTGTTTCTTCCGTTCGCTCCATGCCCGGACCGATCAATACCGCGTCTGCTTCTTCAATATAGCTAGCCACGTCGTCGCGACCGATCACAATCCCATTCCAAAATTCGCCCTTGGCTGCTTGAATCAGCTCATTATTGCTGGGGACCGAGCTATAAAAAACCATATCCACAAATTTGGAAGCCACATCTAAACTCCACCGGCTAGCCGCATGAAATAAATCTGAGCCGCCGATGATCATCAATTTGCCATTTTCCCCTTTGTGAGAGTCGGATTTGGGCAAGCGCAACTTTGCCAAGAATGATTGGGGCGAAAACTGTCCACCGGCGTTGGTAGAGTCGGGAACCGAGTGGTGCGAAGTGCTGGGTGGTGTGGCGAGAGGTGTATTCGTCATGGCAGTATTCTCTCTCAGTCTGGCAATCCTGCAAGGGTAAGTACTTGGAGATCTGGCGCGGCAGCGCGTACCACCTGCTCCAGCTCCGGGTCAATGGTGGTCACCACCGACTGATAATGCGGCAGCACCGATAGTGCTAGTCGTTGACTGTCAGAATCAAGTTCGGACAAGATATCGTCCAAGAGGAGGATTGGTTTTTTGCCCGTCTGCTGCTCTATATAAGAAAGTTCGCCAAATTTGAGCCAAAGTACTGCCAGCCGCTGTTCACCTCGTGATCCATAATCTGCCGCATTCAGAGTTTGTAGCTGCACAGCATCACGACCTGCCACGCGAGCCGGTTTGGTTAAGTGAACCACAAAATCATCTTTGTGCGGCCCAATTAGGGTGTGGCCAGCCGCTATCTCTCTTGGACCGTACTCCTTGAGCCGAGCCTCAGAAATAATAGATGGTACATAGGTCACGCTAAAATTTACCGGAAAACTGACGCTAGTTAAGTGTTGCAACATTACTTGTCGCCAATGCTGAACCAATTCGCCATGCTTGACCAAGGACAAGTTCCAAAACTGCAGAGTCGTAGCTGGCTGTTCACGTTCGCGAACTTGTTGGAGAAGTTTATTTCTACGCAAAAGTGTCTGCTCGTAAGTGTGGAGACTCCGCGCATATTCGCTAGAAAGGTGTGACAAGGGAGTGTCCAAGAACGAGCGGCGCCGTGCCGGCGAACCCTCGATCAAGCGCATATCCTCTGGTCTGAAAACCACGGTCGAAAAGAAACTGGTGGCGGCTTTTTTTTGCCTACGCACACCGTTGACTGAGTAAAGTCGCTTGCTTGTCCTTTTGCCCTGAACCTCGCCGGGCGTGATGATCACCTCAACCTCATCTTGATCAATTTTTCCTTTCACTCGCGCCAGCTCAGCGCCAAATTGAATCAACTCATCAATCTTGCCCGCCCTGAAACTCTCGCCCGATGACAACAAATGGATGGCTTCAATCAATGTGGTTTTTCCACTAGCGTTGGGACCGATGATCAAGACGACCGGTTGTTCAAACTTAAGGAAAAACTGCGCGTGAGTGCGCAAATGCTGAAGCGCTAGACCGGAAAGCATCATACTTATTTCCGCTCTATGTTAAAAAATGAAAAGCCAGTCTGAGGAATAGAGATGTATCCTGGGGCACGAGTGTTGAACACACTCTTGAAGTCGCTGCCAGACAAACTAATCGTGCCACGATTGGTCTGAAAACTCACAGTAGTAGTTTGGCCTGAGCCATTGTGTGACACGCTTGGCTTGCCGCTGATACTAGTAACCGGGTTGCTGACCAAGCCGCGCAGCTCGTCCATACTATATGGGTTGCCCGACTGGCCACCCACAGAGCAACTATTGATAGTCACTGGCAAAATACGGCCGGTATCGGCACCGTTGGGGCTCTGCATCAATAGCCAAGCGTTGAGAATATCAGCCATTTCTGTCTCTGAAAGCCAAGCCTTGCGCCCACAATCCGAACTGGAGTTAGCATAACTCTGACGATACCAAGTCTTGTATAACCAAGGCGAATTACCTTTGGACTCCCATGCCCGCGATGTCCACGCGCCGTCACCAGACCCATCGGTGGTGTCCCAGCCCATGGTAGTCAGGTAACCGCCAGATGTTGACGAGTAAAATGTAGTCACGCCATCTAAAACTTGGCCGCGGGTAGCGTCCACCGCCTCTTTCCATGCAGACGGTGGGTTGGCAGCTTTACTATTTGAGTAAACTTGGCAACCTTCGTCAGTGCAAATGGTTTTTCCCTGAGATTTGTAAGCATAAGCGTAGGTGCGCGCGGCTACCGCCTGCGCGCGGAGTGCCTCAGCGTGCCAATCTGAGGGCATTTCGGCTATTCCATATAAGTAACGACCTTCAAAATCTATGTCGCCGTAGCCAGCAACGGAGATTGATCCACCCGTGTCTTTACTCACTGGCTCTTTGCCATAATAGGCTTTCAAAATATCCTTAAAGTTTTGACCAGCTTCTGCCCGACCCCGCGCCCCATATTGACTCATGCCCTTGCGATGGGTGTAGGCACCAAAGGAGAACACGGCGAACGAACCACCGGGGGCGTTTTGATTAAAGCCAGCAATAGTGGCGTCGAAGTCTGATCCCAGAGGCACATCCCCTACGCTGGTGGGATAGCTGCCACTTCTGGCAGAAAGAATAGCCTGCTGCTTGGCGGTCGCCTCGGCAATTTGGCCTGAAAGTTGCTGTTGATAGGTTTTGGCCTTGGCAATTTCTCCTTTGAAAAAAACCGCTTGCGCGTCCAGCTGCTTTTCCAACGCCGCCAGTCGAGTCTGATCTGATTCCAACTTTTTCTTGTCTGCCTCAAGTGCATTAATGTCCACCCCAATGGCCTTAATAAATTGGTTGTCCTGCTCGCGAACTGAGTCGCGGTAGGTCAAGTCTTTGGTCAGTTGAGCTGCATTTTCACTGGCAAAAAAGAGCAACAAGGGTGAAAAAGTTCGGCTATCTTTATACTGGCGCGCCACACGACTGGATAAAAGCTGATACTGGTATGACAGGTCGCTTTCTCTTTTATCTATAGTTGCTGCCAACGCCTCCGCCCCTTTGCGGGCTTTGACGATGCTGGCGCGAGCGCCAGCGATGCGCGACTCAAGAGTATTGACTTCTTTCTCTAGAGGAGCGGTGGCAGCCTCCGAAAGTCCTTTGAGGTGCTCCAAGTCATCAATCTGCTTCTGCAAATCATCTACCTCGTCGGCAAATACTTGGTTCAATCTAGGCAATGACCCGCCCACTCGAGTCAAACCCACGACCGCCGCCACTCCCATTAAAAACAAAATCGGCAGTCTTGATTGCTTCATACACCCGTAGTGTACCAAATTAACCTACCTGCTTCACGCGAGGTTCTCTGTGGGTTACAATATGGATGAAAGTAGATAGTACTCGGCAATGAAAATAAAGACCCTCCTTACCGCGGTTTTCTTTTTTGGTTTTGCAACTGTGGCCGGGTTGATGCCGACGGGCGCTAGAGCGTGGTTTGAAAACTGCAGTTCAGCATCAATAAGTGTTGTGTCAGGAGAAGTTGGAGGTACATTTGGACCTGGCGATCCATCTAACAAACTAGATTTTACTGTAGAAACTGTTCAATCGGGTCAATCATACAAGGCGTCAGTTACTGTTTCAGGATCACAAGGTCAGGGAGTAATTTTTGGAAGCAACACAGCCAACAGCTCTGGGAACTCCGTGAGTTTTGCTCTTTCCGCAGCTGATAATGTTTTCAATAAAGAAGGTAAGTATGACGTTGTTTTAGAAGGACCCGGAATTGGAGACGGTGGGAATGTTTGGGAAGATAAAGACCGTTGCCTTCTAGGATCTTATACAGTTACTGCGGCTTACATTTGCGGCGCCGTTAAAATAGTTCAAAATAACTCTGAGGGAACTGCATGTTTCGGAGGTGCTGGTGGTTGTATAGAAGCGAATAAAACAACATATATCCAAGCTAGTATTTTAGACTTTAATGGTCAACCAGCTCCCGGGGTTGACATTATAATTAATATCGATGGTAGTGGTGGTGGCGACTTTCACGGTACTACCAATCGCGAAGGATACTTATTTACTTCCGAAGGATTTAGCGAACTTAGTTCAGGAGCTCATGACATCACCATCGAGCTTGACGATGAGGGCACAAATGAAAACTTATGCAGCGTGCCGTTTGAGATTGCAACTGCCTGTACCCCCGAACTCTGCAATACAGATCCAACCTCTACTATCAATAACGGAGGTGGAGCCGGTGGCGTCAACACCGAGCTCGCCGCTTCCCCATTCAAGCTGTGCGAGCAGATTGATGCAACCCAGTTCCCCGACCAATACACCCAGTGCGTCACCTGTGTGGGTGGCGAGGGTGAAGAGAACAAAGATGGTGTCTGGACCGCTATTGGCTGCATCAAGCGAGAGCCCCAGCAAATCGTGGTGGCTCTGACTCGTCTTGGCCTAATGGTTGGCGGTGGCATCGCGCTGCTCATCATGCTTGCATCTAGCTTCTCTCTGAGTGTGTCACAAGGTGACCCCAAAGCCAAGGAGGAGGCCAAAGAGCGCATCACCGCCGCGTTTGTGGGCTTGGTTTTTATTCTTTTCTCAGTTGTCATCTTCCAGTTTATGGGTGTCAAAGTCCTCCAGATACCAGGAATTGGCTAAAAATATGAAAAAAATAGGTCAAAAAAACTCCTTCTTTAAAGGCTTTGCGCTTTTTGTAACTATTGTGGCTTTAAGCATTGGATTTCTGTCCACATCCGCTCTCAACCTATCACCCGCCCAAGCTCAGTTTGAACTGCCACCCCCTCAAGGACCACCTCCAGATGACACCTTTGACCCTCTCCAAGGTCCAACTCAAGCAACATTTGACACCATCAATCCGCTCAAGGTCGGCGGCTCCCCTTTCGCCGACGAGCTAACCTCGCCTGGTGCCATCGTGTCGCGCATGCTCACCTTTGTGTTTCCGCTAGCTGGCATGATCGTGTTTGTCATGTTGGTCTGGGGAGGTTTTGAAGTACTCATGGGCGCGCTTAACAAAAAATCTATGGAGGCGGGCAAGCAACGAATTACCGCCGCACTGGTAGGATTTTTGCTACTTTTCAGCAGTTATTGGATTGCCCAACTCATCGAGTGGGTGTTCGGCATTACAATTCTGGGCTAATATTCCGTCAAACTCTAGCCCTTGCCAAATCTTCGCTGTCGTTTTTGAAATGATTCAAGCGCTTTGTCCAAGTGATCCCCGCCAAAATCTGGAAATGGTGTTTGGGCAAAATAGAACTCCGCATACTGCTGCTGCCAAGCCATAAAACCAGACAAGCGCAGCTCTCCGCTGGTTCTGATAATCAAATCTGGATCTGGCATGCCGGCTGTATCTAAGTTATTAGCTAGGAGTTGGTCGGTAATTTCATCGCTTGAGGCACCAGACTGGACCAATTTTTTAACCGCTCGGACTATTTCGTCACGCCCGCCATAATTAAGAGCTACGACAACCGTCATGCCAGTGTTGTGCGCTGTTTGCGCCTCACCGCGCGCAATTCTGTCTTGGATATCTGGCGCCAGCCTAGATTTGTCACCAATGACTCGGACACGAATGTTTTTTTGGCCAAGTTGTTCAATTTTTTGGTCGAACATATATCGAAATAAATTCATTAAATAATCAATTTCAACAGCGTCTCTATCCCAGTTTTCTGTGCTGAATAACCAAAAGGTTAGAAATGAAATTTGGCGACTAGCAGCACGATCAATTAGCTCATCAATCGTATGCTTAACCGCATACTCATGGCCAGCAAATGGCAACCAACCCTTAGACCTTGCCCAACGACGATTGCCGTCACAAATGATGGCCACGTGTTGTGGCATTTTAGCTTGATCTAAGGCCATTAATTCCTCAGTCGCTTCTTGGGAAATTACCTCAGTACCGCCGACCGCTTCGCCGGCTACGGCCTTAGCCAAAGAGGTGGTGATACCATTGATAATCAGACCAGGAATGCCCCGCTTGGCTAATTCGAGTGTCTCCTCTACTTTCATTCTCATGCCACCGCTGACATCGATGCCCTCGGATCCGCCAAAATCTGCCTGATGTTGGTCAAAAACCGCTTCGTTAATTAGAGGTATCACATTGCCAGCTGCATCATACACACCGTCGGTTTGAGTACAGTGAATCATCCGCTCTATCTGGTATCCCTTAGCCCGCAGGTCTGCGGCAAGATAAGCCAGAACTTTTTCTGTGGGAAAAATCGTACAACCCACGCTTGAATCCAAAATTTGATCTCCACACACCACAGGCAAAATGCCAAGATGCAGCAGCTGTTCAATCGGCTCTACAAATATGTGTTGCAGGTCGTGGTTTTTTCCGGTCATCATACTCAGCGGACTAACACTGACCGCCCGCACGCCCTGATCAAACAAAGCTCGCATGAAAATAGCACTAACTTGCCTAACACTATCGGCCACTTCAACTATTCCCTGAAGACTTGAGTCGCTGGTCACGCCCTTGTGGGTTTGATATTTTTTGGCTGGCACGTGGGCGAAAGAACCGACCCCATGACCCAAAATAATTGGCTTGCCAAGCTTGATAGCCGCGGCAACTTCCTGAGCAATTTGCTCGAGTTCAAGTTGGCGCACGGAACCCGGCTTAGTTTTGTCTGTAAAAAGCGATCCGCCAATTTTGATAAGCGTAATTGGTTGCATATGCGCAATGTGATTTTGCTGTATAATAACATTACCATGTTATTTGCAAGTCCTCCATTCGGCCCCACTCCCTGTGATCCCGGCCAAGGTACTACTGGAATTGATCTGGGCACCTGTCTCAAACTTAGCAACGGCGCGCTCATTCGCAATGTCTACAGCACTCCCGCGGATATGATCAACTTAATAGTCAAAAATGTGTTTGTCCTGGCTGGAGTTTTCCTATTTGGTTTAATTTTGTTTGCCGGCTTTAAGTTCATCAAGGGCGGAGCCAAAGGTCTAGAAGAAGCGAAAACCGTGGTTACCACCGCTCTCCTTGGATTCATCATCATGTTCTCTGCATACTGGATACTTCAAGTACTCAAGCTAGTCACAGGGGCCGACATTGTGATCTAAATATGCACATTTCATCTCGCACATTCAGCATCGCACTATCCACTTTTTTGCTCGGCACTGTTCTGTTCAACATGATGATTAGTCCCGCAACCCTAGTTTTAGCCCAATCTTCCACTGGTGAAATTTTTGGTGACGTCATGACTCCACCGGGTGTAGACAAGTTTCAGGAAAGTGAAGGTGCGGGAGATATCGGCCTAGTTTTTTTCATCTCCCGAGTTATTCAAATTGGCACCATTGTCGCGGGACTTTGGGTTGTCGCCAACATTCTCATGACCTCATTCACGCTTTTCTCGTCAAAAGGTGATGCTGCTGCCATGACCAAGGTCAAAGATGTTATCAGCATGAGCGGGGTTGGCCTACTTTTGATCACCACTGCCTACACCATCGCTGGCATTCTGGGTCTGCTGTTATTCAATGACCCCACCTACATTATTAACCCCAAGATCAGCGGGCCAACCACCATGTAATCATGAAAAACAAACTCACACTCAAACAGCGGTTCATTTTCTTAACTTGTTTATTGGCATCACTAGCTGGTCTGACAATACCCAGGGCTGTCTTGGCCCAGGCAGGTGAAGCCGACGGTATCCTGGGCACGATTGAGCCTCCAGAGGGTGTCAAACAATATAATGAACAAGCTGGCGGCCAGGTTGGTCTGGTTCTATTTGCCTCCAATATCATTCGCGTTATCACTATCGGCGCGGGTGTGTGGGTGATGTTCAACTTCATCATGGCGGGATTCAAATTTGTGATGAGTTTTGGCAATGTCAAAGCATATGACGAAGTCAGAGACAGTGTTTTATGGAGTCTGGTTGGCTTGGTGATTATCGCTATTTCATACACCTTGGCAGCCATAGTTGGTCTATTGTTCTTTGGCGATGCTATGTTCATTCTTAATCCCAAGTTGTTTAGAGCATCAACACTGCTCTTCAACAACTGATAAATGTGTATATGCGTAGTATAATAAAAATATGCCATTCTTAGTCTCAACCCTCATAGCTCAATTCGGCGACGGATTCACACCTCCCGCCGAAACTTTATACACCCAAGGCGCCGAGTCTGACCCCCTGACCAACATGGAAATTATTGTGTCCAACATGATTGGCCTAATCACGGTTATGGGCACCATTGTTTTCCTTTACTACTTCGTGTCTGGCGCACTGACCATGATTACCAACAGCGGTGATTCGGGCAAAATGAATGGTGCCAGAGATAAAATGATGCATGCAGCAGTGGGACTGATTGTGTTGGTAGCCACCTACGGCGTGGCTGGATTGATCGCTTCCATCGTCGGTATTGATATTTTGAACCCCAAAGAACTACTTCTGCCACTTGTACCAGGTACTAGCTAAACCTTAGTCCAAAACCAACATGCACAGCCAAAATTCGCCACTCACACCAGCCAAACTTTATGTCGCCGGTTCTGCCGCAATCTTGGCCGGAGTTGCCCAACTGGCAAGACCAGCATTGGTATTGGCCCAAATCACCAACCCCGTGATTGGCACTTTAGGTAATGATCCTGAAGAAGCCACAAGTGGAGCGCTTTTCTTACGTTACTTCGTAATGCTTTGGCGCTCAGCCATTAGCATTGGCGCCATATTGGTTTTGCTCTACTTCATCTGGGGCTCAATTGACTGGATCGCGGCCGGTGGAGACTCTGGCAAACTTGAAAAGGCCAGATCCAAGATGACTCAGTCTGCGCTGGGCTTGGTCGTTCTTGTGTCATCTTTTACCATTATTGCGTTCTTTGGCCAGGTTATGTTCGGCGGTGAATTCAATATTTTACAACTCACGTTGCCATCGGCACTATTGGAGTCGCAACTATGAAACAGTTCAAAATTGTCGCTCTGCTTACATTGTCTCTAGCATTTTCCACAGGTCTATTTGGGATTGCTGCCAACAACCCCGCTCCAGCAACTGCTCAAGTAAGTCCATATCCATCCGCCCCACCTCCCAACACCTTGCCCTTGCCAGCAGACAACAGCGTGATTCTAGACTTTGGCGCAGAAGCCATTGAACAACAATTGCCAGGAACGGCCAACACTGATCCCGCAGCTCCCGGCGGCGGCTTCGCTCTGCTCATCGGTAGCATAATGTCATTTGTCATGGTCATTGCCGCGGTACTCGCATTTTTGTATATGCTCTGGGGCGCATTGGACTGGATTACCGCTGGTGGAGAATCCGGCAAAATCGAGAAAGCCCGACAAAAAATCACTCAATCTATCGTTGGTATGGTAGTTTTGTCCGCAACCACAGCCATCTTCATGATGCTCCAACAATTCCTCGGCATCTGTGTACTGCCCTTTGGCAGCTGCACCGGCGGAGGGGGTGGCGGAGGCGGTGGTGGAGTTGGTGGTGGAGGCGGAGGCGGCGGCGGAGCCTGTGGAGGCAACTATGCCAAATGCAACGGCGTTGACCTACCCGTTTGTCCCAGCGACATCTGCAACAACCCCAATGCTACCCAATGTCTGGGCACCCAACCAGGTAATGCCGGCATAGTCCGCTGCAAATACCTCAATACGCCAGCTAATACCTGCGGCTACTACTACTGGGCATGGGAAACCTCATGCAATAACCAGGGCTGTTCGGGCGGGGTTTGCCAGTAAACCAAGCTAATAAAGTGCGCCAATAGTGGCAGACAGCTGACGGCTTGACTCTGGTTGCAAATGCCTTGTATAATTGCAGTATCAGAATAAAACACAGTGGCTTTATCTTAAAAAAAGTAAAAAAGAGCCAAAAAGGAGTAAGATGCTAGACACACTCAAAAGTTATGCGACCAAAATCGGCGTCAGTGGCGTTGGTTTCTTGGTAGCAGCTACCTCGGTAGCAGCTCAGATCAGCGTTGAGCCAATTGCCCCTGGAACTGGCTTTGCCACCGATGCAGGTGTTTTGATTAACGCCGTTCTTACATTCGTCATGGTCATCGCAGCACTTCTGGTTTTCCTCTACCTGATCATGGGTGGTATTCAATGGATTACCTCAGGTGGTGACAAGGGCAAGACAGAAGAAGCCCGCAACAAGATCACATCAGCCATTGTTGGTCTGATTGTCTTGGCTGCTTCATACGCCATTCTCTTGATCGCGCTGAGATTCCTCGGCTTCAACGATCTGACTGACGTCTTCAGTCAAACCAAGAACATTGAATAAACTTGGTTTATCAAATGTAATCAGAAAACCCCCTTCGCAAGAAGGGGGTTTTTGTTAGCTGGAGATGCGGTATAATAAAAGTCTATGAAGTTGCGCCCATTTAGCCCAAATCGACTCATACACACAGCTTTTTCTCTTTCGTTAGCCCTCATGCTTTTTCTCACTGTGGCCGCTCCAGCACATGCTCAGACTAGACCTTGGGGCGGAGTTTGTGTTTCCGGAGCTGACTTTGCTGCGGATAAAACAGACGATGTGGCTACCATTCAGGGTTTGGAATGTCTGATAGCTAACGTTTTTTCCGTCATCATTTCCATGATTGGCATGGGTGGTTTCGTCATGATGATTGTGGGCTCGTTCCGCTGGTTGGCCTCAGGCGTGAGCACCAAAGATACAGATAAAGCGCGCGGCACCTTTACTTACGCAGTCGGCGGAATTGTTTTGGCGCTGAGCGCATACATCGCCCTCAACCTGCTGGCTGAATTCACCGGAGTAGCATCACTTACCACGTTCCGCATTCCACGCTCCACTGAGACTCTCCAATGAGATCTACAAGCACGTTACATCAGCTCTTACACCTAATCGCGTTTTTCCTAATCATAAGCGCTGGATTGCTAATTGCCGCCAAACCGGCAGCTGCTCAGGCGCCAGTTTTTGACTTATCAAAGTACCCCACCTACTCGCAAACCCCTGGATTTAGCAATACCGAGTACTTCATTCAACCCATCGCCGGATTGGCAGACAGAGATATAGACCAAATATCCAAAGGCCTAATCAACCAGGGCTACGAAACCTACTGCGCCTCACCTCAAGTCACTATCGGTCTTGATCTAGACTCGCAATC
>CAZSHY010000004.1:26786-40570 GCA_964607125.1 uncultured Pseudomonadales bacterium
TTTCTAGACTTGTTTCCGCGGGGAACACAACTAGATTTGACCTCCACCTACGTTCTAGACCTGGAGTACGGCTTGGTGCCTCTCCTGCGTGACAACCTTAAGCCTCAGTTCCTCACCTCTTCTATGGAAGAATATTTTGGCTACAAAGATACAATTGTGGGAGATCCAGACGAAGCGGAGCTAAATTCTGGAGCCATTAATTCGCTCTTAAGCCAGCAGCAACGGTGCGAACTATCCATCAAAAATCTCCAAGCACAGAGAGCCATGTGCAAACAGCTGGAAGATAGCGAAGACACATGTGCACTCTACCCCAGAGGCATTCCCGGCACTGACGGCATAGCTAACGGCCCCGCTACGGTGAAGTCAACTTTGGAAGACTACGACAAGTACAGTAGACCCTATAGTGATGCAGAACAAGGCACGGTGGCCGCCACTTGTCAGGCTCTTCTCAAAGCCGTACCTCCGCTCAATGGTTTGACCCAGAATAAGTTTGATCGATTTAAAAAAGCTGTTCAAAATGCACCCCTGAACATTGATCGCTCGTATAGGCTAGCCTTCTTGGTAGCGGCAATTGAGCGCGCGCCCAAGCAACCTGGCATATTCTTTAACTTTTTCTCTGCTGCCAATAGCAAGCTTGAGCCCAAACACATGGTGGCCGTCCTTGCGTTTAAAGTTCCCGATGTATTTTCCAACCGCGATTACAGAAACACAGCATCTGGGGGCATAGTTTATTACGACGATGCCAGCAGCTTGACTCGAAACACCCTGGTACCCAGCAAGAGAAATATTTCCACAGACTCCGCTTCCCCGGGCTACCAAGAAGAAGTACGCCGACTCAAGGTGGACTGGATCGGTGCAGCCAAGGAATCTAGTGGCAAAACCAGCCCGATCGACTGTGTAGATGACCCCACCTGCAAGGACGAACTGGTCAAGGCTCTGGTTAATGTGGTCAATGCTCAGAAACCAACTTGTAGCGGCAAACCACCTGAGTACTGGAAAATTATTGGCGACAAAGCCAACCTTACCCCGCCCGCCGATGACGACAAATCTAGAAAATATGTGAGCGAGTTTGGCGGCTACATGTTAAAGAAGCTTTTTTCCAACGCCATTAGTGGTGATATTGACACCGCCCAAATTGAGGTGCAAACAGACTTGGACGTGACCAAATCTGGAGTCGGCGGGTCGACCACGCCGGTTACTGCCAGCTTTTATTTGATCTACCCCACGGGTTTTGAATACAACCGGACTGTTGACGCCATCAAAGGCGCATTTCTAACTTCGGCTCAGATGGGTAACTTAACAGGAGCGGAGCCAATCAAAGAATATTTTGAAATTGCCGATGATAGATCGGGCCTGGAGCCCGGCTCCGCCACTCACGAATTTTTAACCGACTGCAAGCCAGTCATCGACCCTCTCACCGGCGTTCTCAAAGATGTCTGTGATGGCACAGACTCATTCACCTACTCCACCATTGAACAAGGTAAACAGTCTGTTAGAATTCTAGGCGCTCGCCTGGGTTTTTGGATGCGCACAGTGCAAAAAACTCTCAATCGCTACATGAGCGGCCCCTACATCTTTTTGACTCAGTGCAAAACCACCGAGGACTTTTTGACTGGCACCTGCAGCTTACTAGACAACGGTCTGGAAGATGTCCTGGGCGCTGATATCAACTCTTGTGACGAAGTCCGGGCCACCGTTATTCCTGTTCCCAGATCACTTGATGAGTTCAAGTCGATGATTTCTGCGGCAGCTAATGCTGCCGGCATCAGCCCCACCTTGATTTGGGGCGTGTTCCGGACTGAGGGTTCGCCATTTCTCAATGCCATCTGCGGTCACCAGGGCACGGCGGAATGCATTGTTAATAGCGCTGGCGCTGTGGGCCCTTTCCAGATTCTGACGCCCATGTGCGCGCCCGCAGGCCACGCCAATGCCACCAACCCCAGTCTGCAGCATCGGACCAAAAACTACTGCGATCTGGAGGTGGCGCTGGCCACAGTCGCTTCGGAAATGAAGGTGTTCAAGGCAGCTGGCGGAGGTACAGATGAAGGCGCATTTGGTTGGTATGGCGGATATAGCCGATACGTGATCAATGGTCAGTGTAGTCCCGAGGCTCCCCCAATTCCCGGATGCTGCTTATCTAACCCAGGACAACAAAACCTTGAAGGCGATCCTGCCAATGGGATTCCCGCCTGCCCCATTGCCGATCGGATGAACTACTGTCAGTGCGCCAAATGGTACGGCGATCAAATGGCTAGCTTCCAGTGTGGAGTAATGTAAATTTTGACACGTCAACTTGAAGAACGCGCGCTCACTCCTCTTAACCCTACCCCCTCGGTGCACCCTCAGATGGTTGATAGTTCAAGCTCCCTGGCTCAGGGGCTGCTTTTTTGGGCGACCGTTTGGCAGCAGGTTTTTTGACTGCGTCTTTGGTTGAAGCGTTAGTAGGTGCGGATGCTGTGGGAAACTGCGGCTGTACCGAAAACTCAGTTGGCTGACCAGCTGTTGATGACACCACTTGGCTAGGTGCGGGCGCTGGCGTTGGTTCAGACGCGCGCCGCATGCGGCGCGCTCCCAACTGCAACAACTTGGCTACCATTTCAAAAGTTTGGGCTGTGGCAGACATTGATCTAAATCCGTCCGTGGCGACTTCAATGCCACTCAACAAATTGGTGGCAGAGTCTGATGGGATAGTCAGTTGTAAATCTAGCAACAACTTAGTTACGACTTCACTTTGACTAGCGGCGCCACTGGTATCTAGCTTGATCAAGCCAAACTCTGGCTCAAACGTATTTATGCTGATAACCGGACTATTTTTGTATAAATCCTCATAGCCAAAATAAAGCTGTCCCAGCGAGTCTAACTGTTGCACACCAACCAGGATGACTGCATCAGCTTCGGCGCCGGTGTAGGAAAACTCGACTCCCCTAGTGTCTAGAGGTGGAGCTCCCCGCTTAGGTTTGATTGTCAAGTAAAACCGCTGACTTTCTTCACCAATGTGATAGCTAACCTTGTCAACTGATTCTTCGTTATATTCAAAGCTGACTGTTAGGTTCTGATTGCCGATTTCACTGGTGGCATCACTCAATCCGACCAGTGTGGGCGCAAAACTTTGGAACTGCGGGTGGTCCACCATGGGCATGGGTGACAGCAAGCGCACATCTTTGTTGTCTTGACGAAGGACCATGAAAAGAGCGGAAGCTATGGCCACCTGGTCGTAGCTGGCTGAATCAGGAAAGATGATAAGTACATTGTGAGCAACAGCAAGCAGCTCGCGAAGTTGATTGGTTTGTTCTGTGGAAATCATACGAAACCTTACTATATCAATTGTATAGCATGTGCAACAAAGCTGCGCAAGTCCGACTTGCGCAAGGCGCCTAGCAATATTCATCTTGATGTTGTTCTGACTAGCGCAGTCTTGTATAATTGCGTGGCCATGGCAATACAATCTCACCACCCAAGGAAGCTTCTGGCTACCCTGGCCGCTGCCGTCTTGATTGTCACGCTTTGGATCGCCACCGCCGGGCAAGTTTTTGCGCAAGATACTGATCCACCAACTCTCCCGCCCACTGCTCCGAGTCCACCTCCTACTTCAACTATTCCCCTGGGCAACGGCGTCACTTATAGCGCAGAAGTGGATAAGGCAGATATTGAGTCCTACAATGCCGCCATCAATGACTGTAGCACCCCTTCTCTGGAGTGTTTGGTTCACTACACCTTCACTTACGTCAACATTGAGATCCTAGCTCGCATCACCGGCACCGGCGCCGCCGAGGCAGGAGGAAGCGTACCACTAAATTACGACACGTCCGGAAACCGACAAGTTTCCGCCAACACCACCCAAAATCGCGGCTTCCTAGGCGACATCGCCAAGCTGGTGGGCAATATGTACGCTACGCCCGTAGCTGGCACTGGGCCATTCATTGCCGATGTCCTGGAAAATGCCCGCATCGTCACCCCCGCCTACGCGCAAGGACTAGGTTTTGTCTCACTCAACCCCGTGCTCAAGCTGTGGAAAGTATTCCGCAACTTGGCCTACACTTTTTTTGTGCTGGTGTTCATTGTGATTGGCTTCATGATTATGTTCCGCAAGAAAATGGGTCAGGCTGTAATTACTGCCCAGCAGGCTATTCCCTCGGTGCTAAGTAGTTTGGTTTTCGTCACGTTTTCCTACGCCATTGCCGGCTTTTTGATCGATCTGATGTACCTGACAATGTACTTGATTGTGGGCGTGTTTGAGAACGTGGGCAATTTTGATGACAACGTGATTAACATGGATATTTTGAGACTATCGGGAGTGCTGTTCAAAGCTGCTGACCCAAAAATTACTTCCAACATCGTTGAAACATTTCTATCAGCCGCCCTGAGCAACGAAACGATTGGCGACACATTTAAATGGGTTGGCGGACTAACAGTTTCTGTGGTAATCGCTGTAGCTCTACTGATAGGTACTTTCAAGTTGTTCTTTGAGTTGCTCCAAGATTACGCGAGAGTTATTTTATATGTAGTAACCGCACCCATCATGTTGATGGCAGGGGCAATTCCTGGCAAAAACGTATTTGGCGACTGGATCAAAAAAATCGTAGGCAACTTACTCCCCTTCCCAACCGTGCTGATGGTGGTAGTGATGTTTTATTTCTTTGTCGATGGCACAACTAGTGGTACGGGCGGATTTATGCCACCATTCCTATTTGGGCGCGGTCAAGCTAGCGCCATTAGCTCGCTGATGGGTCTCGCAATAATTCTAGCGCTGCCAGAGATTGTCAAACACTTCCGCGAGCAGGTGGCTGGCAAGGGCGGCCTGGGTGATATTGTGTACAACGCCGGTATGAAGGCGGCCGAGAGTGGCTGGAAGGGTGGAGAGTTGGTTCCAGGCATGGCTTGGTCTAATACAAACAACTTGCCATGGGGTGGTATTAGTGGAAGAAACCTTCTGAGCAAGCCATTTATTGGCACCAAGGAGAGTAGGAAGGCTGCAGATCAGGATGGATGGAGAGGTGACTGGAATACTTTTGGTCTGGGTAGAGGTTTGGCAGGAGAAGCTTGGGCAAGAGCCTCCAAGCTAAGGCGTATGTCCAAGATTAACAAAGCGAAGGAGCCTGACATCAATGTTAAGGATGAGAAACATGCTCCGACCAGGACGAAGTCACCAACAGTTGAATGATGACATGACCAATAACGCGGACAAAATAAAACTAGCCATCGTGAGAACTCTTGCTGGACAGAGGACTTATTTGGAAGAAAATCTGGAAGCTAAGACCATTGATAGAACATCAAGCGGGCCTCTTTCCGATGAAAATAACTTCGAGGAAGAGCTAAACCACAGTTTTTACGACAGCCACAAGTCTCCAACGGTTGAATAATAAAATAAAATACCAACTCCACACGAGGGCTTGGTATTTTAGGAGTAGGGGCTAAAGGTTAGTGTCCACCCTTTTTATCATCATGGGTTGAGCCCGTGCTCACTTTCTGAAATTCTCCATTGTAATAATGCTTGTCTACCACAAATTGCTGAGGGGTACCAATTATACCCAGCTCAATCATTTTTTTATAAACATCACCCACCGACAATGCGTTTTCTGGCATTGTGTCTGGATTTCCGTTTCCGAAATCTGCATCGTATTTAAATATTTCAAACTGGCGATTACAGAAACTGAGGAATAGTTTTCTGTGTGCAAAATCCATAGGTTTCATCCCTGATACTGTGTGAATTTGACCCATGAGCATCTCCGTGTCTTCGTGTACCTCAAGGTGGTTGTGCCCTCCCTCCAGCACTTCAGAATACTGATACCGTCTCAGGTATAAACACACTGCAACCCAAAACGATTCCACAACAAACTCGTTTTCAGCTTTTTTAGGCTTTCCTTCGTAAAAATGGTCAGCCGCCATTCTCAATCCTGGCGGCACAGTGGTTACCGCCCTCCGCCTGGCCTCTGCCTTAGCTTTTTCTCGAAGATCCTCATTGGGCTGTCTTTTAGTCTGCTCTAGTAATTGTCTTAGATCTTTAAAATTGCTATCCCCAGCCCAGTCAGATCTGTACATATCGAGGGCAATTTCCGCCGTTGCAATTGGGTCCTCGCCAGGAAACCGAGATCCACCCAGGAAGTAATCTCCCCAGGCATAACGACCGGCTGTTTTTGTGACGAAGGTAAAGCCCATTCCCGATTTATCTGCTAGTTCACTTGGTTCAATTCGAGGAACGATATTAACCTGATTTCTTAAGAATTCGTCCATCTCGAATGCAAGCTTATCTGTATAATGTATTCTCTCTCCGATTGCTGTTTTGAGCGCGAATTTCAAGTTGGTCGGAAGTTGAATGAAGTGCATTTTTTTGCGTATTTTATGACTTAAGTTATGTATGTCTGGGAACACACCATCTTTGACGGTTGCATCAACTGCTTTATTCCACAAGGACATTTCTCCCTGCAACTTAACCCATCTGGTCTGATTGTCGGGAGTAACAGTACTATGTTCAATATAGTTTCGATTCAAACCAGACATTATGACTTGTCGCTCAGAAAGCATTACCTCCGAGCGTAGAGCGCCATCTTTGCGATAAATTTTGAAAAACGAAAGAGGCACTGCCACGGGCAAAGACCATTCGTACTTTAGATTCCTATATTCCTGTTTCATTCTAATTATTTTGTAGCGCTTATTAATCGCTTGCACATGTGTAAGCTTTTCGCCTTGTAGAGTAGCATGGACCTTCAGTTCTCTAAGGAAATCCTTAAGAGCCTTATGTCTGTCTTTTGAATTCTGGTCCGCTTTTCCAGCCAGCTCGGCTATTTCTCGCTCAACATCCTTTACGCTCAAAACATCGTAATGTTTTTTTTCTTCGATGTTAGCAAGCATGTGGATGTAGTCCGCTCGCGCAATATTCGTCTTTCTGAGCAACATAGTGTCATCAAGCCATCTTTCGTCTGTATTTGTTGAACCAATAAAGCTCTTGAATAGGTAATACCATTTGTTAAGGTCTCTGCCAAACTTAGACCCCAAACCATCGACGTCGCCATCAAAAATCATATGGTTGGGATAGATTGTCCATACAGCCATATACCATCCCAACTCAGTCAGCAAATCCATGTAGTTTTGGTCAATCCCTGGTATGCGAGCGCTTGAGGGAATTTCACGAATGAAAATCGGTCTTTGTTTTTCTAGTAAGTCAAGCGGTTTGGCAAAGCTAGAGGTGGTCAAGGCTGAGTTGTGAATTTTAATCTTTTGCATGAAGAAGTCTGTGGTCTGGTGTACGTATGCCCAAATTCTGTCTGTTTCACCAAATACTGCAGCAAACTCTGGCAGGTGCCGCCTTAGATCGGAAGTATAGAACTGATCCATGTCTGCCGCCATGTATCCTGCGCCATTGCCGAGTTCGCCGTGAAGGCCGATTACTTTATCGGGATAGTCAGGTTTAAGCTCCTGAGAGCGAATGCCCTCAAATCTTTTAGAGAAATTATGCATTTGAGCTACGTGCACAATCTGCATCTGCTTTAGGAGTATCCACGACTCCAGCTGTTCATGAGTCAATGGCTTTTTGGAGAGTTTTTCCCAAGGAAAGTTATTAAATAGAAATCCCAGTGTTTTAGAATCATCAGGAATGCTTCCGCTAACTGGAATAACGTCGTCCCACAATTTTGCTTCAGCGTTTGGCTGGTAGAGCTTGTTGCCTCCAGAGGCTGTTGTGACGTTGAAAATTTTTGAAAACATTTTGGTGATACCAAGAGTTAGTTGCTCGAGGACTTGCGTTGCTATCTCTGGCTTTAAATCGGCGAATGGGGGCATGTTGGGATTGTGCTGATCTCGAATTACTTCATAAATCAGTCCCGCTATCTCCTCATTGGTATACTCTTTTCCCGATTCGGGCTCCTTTTTTGGATCTTTCGGATCGACTGGGTTTTTGGGAGGATCTTCAGGAGGCTTATTAGGTGGATTGCCATTTCCAGCTTGCGCTGCGGCCAGATCATCTGGATGTGGCTTTGGCTCGATTTTAGCTTTAAACAACATGACCATAGGCTGTAATTCGCCATCAACATATTTGCTCTGCACCTTATACAAGCGATCTTCTTGCACATCATTTAACTCAGGATAGTCTACGTGCTTTGCCTCCAAGAGAGCGGTCGTTAAGATTCTGATTGCATCATCGGCTGTATCGTGGGCAGCCATGATTCCCCGGAGGTCACCCTTTTTAGGTAGCAATGTGTCAATCAAGTCGCCATCGGGCTGGAAATATCTTGTAAAAAACCAATTGAATGGATACTGCCAGGTATTATGTTGAATTTGGTATGTATTCAAAAGCAATGTCTTCCAGTCATTAAATTGCTCGTATATATCTGGGCCGAGCAACACATATTCGTCCATATCTGCTGACTGCCGTAACGCAGCACTTACCTCATCAATAAAGCCTGGATCGTCGGCAAAAAGTGGGTCGGCTTTTAGTTGTTCTACCCTAGCCGCGGTCTTTTTCAGAGATTTTCTCTCTTGCGGAGTCAATTCTTGCTCGTCTGTGCTCGAGCTCCTTGAATATAAATCTGAAAACTTTCGTTTAGCCGCTTTAATAGCTTCGTTCGCAGTAAGGGTCGCTCCGGTTATCACCAGCCCTCCCAGTGTTTGAAGTAATACATCGCGTTGTTCATCTGACAAGTTATCAAGCCTTTTTGCCACATCCTGTAGTGTCTGGGTCTTTTCTCCAAGCTTAGGATATCGAGTGATCAGGCTTTCTTCATGAAGCTTGTATGCTGATACTAGCTTGGTGGCGGGCACAGCCAGCAAACTGCGAAAGTGCTGCTTTGCGTCAGCTAGATTGGCCTCTCTATTAATCTCTTCGTCTGTCACCTGCGCCACGGGTATGTTCAATTTTTTTGCCACCTCGTGCCTCGCGGTCGCAAGTGCGTCATCGAGCATTGCCCGCTCTGCAAAGTAGTGATGTAAGCCCAAGCCTTCGAGAGAAATGTCCACCGCCCTCTCCTCATTGCCCTTTTGAATCTTGAGGTCGATAACTGGCAGTTTACCCACCACAGCTATTTGATCCTTTATTAGCTTTCGAATATGAAAAATATAGTTCATTCTGTCTTCTGCCGTGGTACCCTGAGCGCGCAGCTGATTTAGAATAGCGGCAGTTAAATCCACACACGACTGGGCAGGGGGCGTGGCCGCTGCTAAGTCAGCCGTAAGTATTATAAGTTCGCTGGGGTCAACCTTCTTATCGATGTCAATGACGAGCAGTTCTGCCTCGATGTTTTTCAACGTCGCATTCAACACATTTTTATCCGCCTGATTAATCAGGGTTTCTATTTGCTGAAGGTCGAAGGATTCTGCTCTGTTCATTTGGTTGTCTCGAATATTTGTTTCAGTTTAGTCTCAGACTCGCGCGCCTCTTGTAACGTCCGGGAGTCGACGCTCTGAGGTGCGTCGTAGAGCACAACTATGACTAATTGCATCGCTTCAGTCAACTTGGCTATCAGCGTAGCGTTGAGCTGGTTTGGCATTTGTTCTGAGCCAACTAATTTGAAAAGCACCTTTTTTGTTTCAGCTAGGTTCATTTTAGGCTCAATCAAAAGCGCAAGTAGTTGGTTTAACAATAAAACAGCTATTTTTACCTCTCCCTTTTTAAGTGGATCTTTTAGTTTAGTCGCTGCTGATTTTTTGATTTCTGGATGTCGCCTGATGTCATCTAGCGCCGCATGTAGCGCCAACATCAAGTTATTTTTAAATGTCTCCGCTTCCGAAATTGCTTCGGGGGTTCTGTTGGGCGTTGGCTGCGCGTCTGGCCGCGACGGTGGGTTTGGTCGAGCGGGTGGGGTTGGAGGCTCTGAGGCCCGTCTAGCTGGAAAGGTATGTGGTGCCGGATTGATACGCCTACTCTCTCCAGTTGACGCAGCAGGAGCTTGAGATGGTCGAGCGGGCTGAGCTGGAGGAGCTGGCGTTGTTTGAGGCGAAGCATCTTCTGTGGACGGGTCGTGACCATCCACATCGGGCTTCGAGGCGGAATTCTTAGCACTATTCGCGCGTTTTTCTTTTACTTTATCAAGAAGTTTTCGTCCAGTCGCCAGAGCACCGAGGACAACTGCTTGGGGAATCTTACTTTCAAGAACTTTTTTCAATAAGTTTCCAAGGCTCTCCATGTTGAGCAGCGCGCCATCGTCATCATCACCGTCTTCATCACCATCATCCCCGTCATCAGCATGGGCTTGGCTACTATGTTCAATTCCCCTGATGTATGCTGAAATTTCTGCCGTGATTGACGAATATAATCCTGCGCTTGTTTTGTCTTGAGGATTTCTCTGATTTAGTTCCCGAATTAATTGCGCAATTTTGAGTTGCAAGTTATTAAGATGATGGATTGTCTGAGCCGAAGTTAGTTTTTTTTCTGGTTCACTCACGCCTTGGTGTCGCTGCTTGATTTCAATAAAAATACTCTTCGCCTGCCGGGGGCTTTTAATTACGTCGCGAATGACAGATTCTATGGTTTGCGGCGGCGCTTGTTCTTTACCATCTATCATATCGCTCCAAAAATTTTCATCAAATCACACTAATTATTATACCCCACACTAAGTCTGGAGAGCAAGCAATAACATCAGTGAATTTAGCGCAGTTTACCCCGCGACAGCGGCTGGCTCAGGAGGAGGCGCTGTAACAGCCTCACCAGCACCGGCTGCTGCCTCTGCCGGTTTGGCGGCTCCCAGTTGTCGCTCCCAAGCTTTATCGGGATCCTTCTCGCCCTCAAGTTGAATTAGTTCTTTTATGGTGATGTCTAATCCAGCGCGGCCCGTTTGAGCAAACAATTCGGTCTCCATCATGAGGCGACCAAACCTATTCCATCGCCTTTCCCTGTCCTCAGTATTGCTTGAACTTTCATGTAAGTAGTTCTTGCTCAAACTCACCAGGGATTTGCGAAGAACTTCGGAGTCACCTTTCTCCAACTTGGTCCTATCATCGTCGGAAAGAACCCAGCCAGCCTCCTTTAAGCCCCTAGTGTGTACCAAAATCAAGGCTTTACCCATCTCGCTAGGGCGAGTCTTGAGCTTATCCTCAAAAAATTCTTTGGCGACCACATTTTCCCCAGTTCTGCCCTCAAAACCCATGCCTCCGCCAGTTCTTCCGTTGCCACCATAAATTAGAAATTGAATAAACGTGCTGAGGTCACTTTGCTCAACTAATTTGCCCAAGACCTCAACACTCACTCCTGCAACAAAAGCCATGTCTTTGACTACATCTTCAAATCTTTTCTTACCATCCTTGACTTGAGGGTTATTGAAAAACTCAGCTGCGCTAGCCAAACTTTTCTGCCAAGCTCCGCTGTGGTCGTTGGGGGCTGCATCGCTGAACTTTCTGACCTCCGCGTCAGCCCTCGTCTTGGCCTTATCCCTCGCAGCTAAAAGATCGTCCCTTTTCACACGCGTATCTAGCAAAAGTTGAATAAAATCGGCCTCTGACATTTCTCCCAGAGCGCTTCCATCTCCTGCTTCATGCCGAGAAAAAATTGCGTTCAGCGCTTGCACCAACTCCTGAACACTCCGAAGCTGAGCGGCTATTCCCCTACTTGCGTCTCTAAGCTGCTTGATCGTCGCAGGTTGTTCTACCGGTGGCAGCGCATCCACCACACCAATCGCCTCGTCAGCACCCTGCTTCAAATCCACAAAGCGGTTGGCTAATTCTGTAGCCGAGGGGAGAGAGGCAGCTTCGGCCTCTGGATTAGATGTCTGTTCTACTACATCCAACTGCTCTTGTAGCGTGATTAGTTCCGAATCTAACTCCCCAAGCACCTCCCGGTATTCGGCATCTAAAGCTTCGATGGGTTGGCCAGCCTGTTCCTGCGAAAAACTACGAAACTCAAGTACGGCGCGCATTTGACGCAACTGTACGTCAATTCCGGTTTCACCATTGACCATTTCTTGAAACACCTCTGCCGCACGATTCGGAGAAGTTGTCGCCGTGAGAGTGTCGCGTAGTATCGTTACCCTATTCACAAAAAGCTCAAGTTCTTCGCGAGAAAGCGTATTTCGTGTTTGGCCAAGTTCGTTAGGCACTTCTCCCTGATTTTCAAGCAGCGCAATTTCCGCAACCCTGTCTTGGATTCTAGTCAGAGCCGAGTCAACCTCTCTCTTTCCCTCAATGCTAAAACCAGCCTCTGGGGCAGCGGGCGGTGGAGTTAGGGTTTCGACTCGAGTAGTTTCGTCAGTCATTCTCAACTTCCTTTCATTAACACCCCAATAGTACTACAATACCCCCAACTATGAAAGCCATCTGGTACCACTCTCCCGTTCTTCACGGCTCCAAAATTGGCCGCACCCTTGGCTACCCCACGCTCAACCTCAACGCTGGAGTGTTGCCAGAGAACACCGCGCCCGGAGTCTACGCCGCCCAAGTCAAAATTGATGGTGACAATCCGAATGCAATTTTGCGCGGCGCACTTTTCTTTGGGCCACGCCTGATTTTTAATGAAACCACCAACGTGCTAGAAATATACCTCTTGGATTTTGCAAAAGAAGTATATAATCAAAATGCATCGTTCAAGCTCATGGAGTTTATTAGGCCGCCGCTGCCTTTCACAAGCCAGAGCGATTTACGAGCGCAGATAGACCAAGACATTCTAGCGGTCACAGCCGCGCTCGCGGACCGCCAAAGATAGATCTAACACCTATGAAAACCAAGCTGTTCAACTCAACCAATCGGTCAGCCCCCACACCCGCCGTCACTTCTGGCTCCACATTTATAATTCTGGCAGCCGTCCTCTGGGCCCTAGATGGTGTAATTCGCCGCAGTCTCTACTCGCTTTCACCCATGACCATCGTTTTCTATGAACATCTGGCCGGATCTATTTTGCTGGCACCCTTTTTTATCCCCTTGCTTCAAAAAGAAGTCATTTCTGCCAAAAGTTATGGCTGGGCAGCGCTCGTGGCGCTGTTGAGTGGATTATTAGGCACACTCTGGTTTACTACCGCCCTGATAAGGGTCAACTTCATCTCCTTTAGCGTGGTATTTTTATTACAAAAACTACAACCCATTTTTGCAACCACCGCCGCCGTCATACTACTTAAAGAAAAAATCACTGCCAACTATGCCAAGTGGGCTGCCCTCGCGCTTGTCGCAGCCTTTTTTGTCACCTTTCCAGGTGGCAAAGTAAACCTGAGCACGGGTGCCCAGACAGTTTCCGCGGCGCTTTTCGCCCTGGGCGCAGCTTTTGCCTGGGGATCATCGACTGCTTTTTCCAAAAAGCTCTTGGCTCTCCAATCTAATACCGTTGCCACAGGTCTGCGCTTTTACCTAACCAGCGTTTTTGCGGCTGTAGCGCTGCTTATCTTTCAACCAGCCAACCCCTTTCCAGAGCTCGAGACATCACAACTTGTGCGCTTTTTCTTTATCGCTCTCTCCACTGGCATGGTAGCCCTAGTGATTTACTACAGAGGACTCCGCATGGTACAGGCCAAGGTGGCCACTATACTTGAGCTCGTTTTTCCAGTTCTGGCCATTCTCATCGATGCCACGCTGTATGGGTCAGTCCTGAGTTTTAGTCAGTACGCAGCCGCCGGACTTCTCCTGTTCGCTGTTTACAACACGTCGAAAAGCAACTAAAAAATTCATTCCCCCAAGCCAACCCACAATAGAGACGCTATAATAGCTCCATGGCTAATCAACCAGGATCTTCTGGCGCACCTACCCCCACCGACGACGCGCTCAAGGCCGTGCTCGCCACCAAAGACTTCTCCTATTTAAATAAAGTCAAACAACTTGACAAAGATTTTGTCCTGTCAACTGACGAACTAGGCAGGCAAAACGCGACGCAAGCTGTG
>CAZSHY010000005.1:0-2627 GCA_964607125.1 uncultured Pseudomonadales bacterium
TGCGTGTGGCGCAGATATAGGGGAAACTATGAACATTCATGACATCATGGACCAGCTGGTTATAGTCGAGGGATCGGACATCCACATTGTGGTAGGTACGCCACCAATGATTCGCGTTCATGGAGAGCTGGCTGCTGTTGAAGGATCGCCAGTGCTTGATCCGGAAAAGGCCGAGGCATTAATTACACCACTTTTAACTCAAGAGCAGCGTGACTACGTCAAGGTTAACAAAGAGCTAGATTTTGGCTACCAATTTCAGGAAAAAGGCCGGTTTAGAATTAACGTGTATCACGTTAAGGGCAACATGGCAGCTGCCATGCGTCTGATTCCCGCCAAGATCAAGTCGCTTGATGAATTGCAGATGCCACCAATCTTTCACCAATTTACCCAATACAATCAGGGCTTGGTTTTGCTCACCGGTCCAACTGGTGAAGGTAAGTCCACTACCCTGGCAGCCATGATTGATGAGATTAACTCTACCAGGGCAGAACATATTGTTACTATTGAAGACCCAATTGAATTTGTGCACACGCCTAAGAAAAGTATTTTATCTCAACGGGAAATTAACCAAGATACGCACGGTTGGGAAATTGCACTCCGCTCTGTACTTCGTGAGGACCCTGACATCGTGCTAATTGGTGAAATGCGCGATTTTGAAACCATCGGCGCAGCAATTACTATTGCTGAGACTGGACATCTGGTTTTTGCCACTCTTCATACCGCAACTGCGGCCCAGACTATCGACCGCATCATTGACGTCTTCCCCGCTCATCAGCAGGGTCAAGTTCGTCAGCAGCTCTCTGGTACGCTCAAGGCTGTTGCTTCGCAGCGCTTACTTCCTCGTGAAGGTGGCGGCCGAGTGGCAGCCTTTGAAATAATGGTAGCCAATAATGCCATTAAAAATCTAATTCGGGAGGCCAAAACTCACCAAATTGACAGTGTCATTCAAACAACTAGTGATACCGGCATGATGCTCATGGAAAATCATCTCCAACAATTGGTGCAACGTGGCGTCATTTCAATGGAAATGGCTCGTAAACACGCATTTAGAAGAGAAGAAATGGAACGCTTGGCTGGCGGTGCGGCCAGACCAAATACCTAGTCTACAAAGGACTTCTAAGCTATGCCATTTTTCAGATATGTAGCCAAAAATAAATACGGTGAATCAGTTAAAGGTAAGGTTGAGGCTCAAAATGCCAACCAGGCCGCAGCTGAGCTCTCGTCTCGGGAATTGTTGGTTATAGACATCCACGCCCTGACAGAGGATTCTTTCGGCGCTCTCAAAGCAGCGCTTTTTGGAATTAAACAAGGTGACGTGGTCAATTTTACACGTCAGCTAGCCACCATGATTACTGCAGGATTGCCCTTGGCCAGCGCTCTATCTATTTTGGTTAGACAAAGCAAGCCAGAGATTTCTCGAATGGTTGCAACTTTGCTGCAGGACATTGAGGGCGGCAATACATTCTCCAAGGCCTTGGCGGCTCAAAAAAAAGTCTTCTCCCGCATTTATATTCAGTTGGTCAATGCTGGTGAAACCGGCGGTGTGCTGGACGAGGTGCTCGAGCGCTTGGCGGAGAACATGGAAAAGGAAAAAGAGTTCCGGGGCAAAACGCAGGGAGCGCTCATTTATCCCATTATCGTCATTTCGGCTATGTTCATTGTTGGCGGCATCATGATGGTGTTTGTCATTCCCAAACTCACCGAAATGTACAAGGATTTCGGTGCCGAGCTGCCTCTGGCCACCCAGATATTGATTGGTGTTTCCAACTTCTTTGTCAAATTCTGGTGGTTGGTGATTGCCATGATCGCAGGAGGCATTGCGGCCCTAGGAAATTGGCGAAAAACTGATGCTGGCAATATCGCGATTGACCGATTTTTGTTCAAACTGCCCATTGTGGGCGAGCTGCGCAAAAAGGTGATCTTGACTGAGTTTTCACGAACCATGGCCCTACTGTTAGGAGCTGGTGTTTCACTTTTGCAATCCCTGGAAATTGTAACTGAAGCCGTGGAAAGCATAATTTACCGGATGGCCCTCAAGCAGGCGTCGTCACAGGTAGAAAAAGGTGTGGCGCTATCTGAAGCCATATCACGTTACGACCAGTTTCCGCCCATTTTGCACCAGATGATGGGTGTGGGTGAAGAAACTGGCAAGCTGGACGAAATACTACTTAAGGTGTCTAAGTACTTTGAGTCTGAAAGCGAACAGGCTGTTAAAAATATGACCACGGCGATTGAGCCGCTGATCATGATCGTCCTGGGTGTTGGTGTGGGCGCGATGGTGATCGCCGTTATTATGCCTATCTACAACCTGACTGCCCAGTTCTAGTTTGGATAGGGACTATTTGTGCCTGGAATAGCAGATTACCACTTGCAGAGAGTCGGTCACATATATTACAGTAATGAAAGATATTTCACCAAGTGTGAAAAGGAACATGTATGAATCTGCCCAACCCTTCTCGCTTCCTTAAAAAAGTAGTCACTGGTCTGCGGTCTGCAGCTGGTTTTACCATGATTGAGTTGCTCATCGTTATCTCAATCTTAGGTATTCTGGCAGTAGCCGTACTTTCTGCCATCGACCCTGTGGAGCAAATTAATCGTGGTCGTGACACTGGGTATAGGTCGGACGC
>CAZSHY010000005.1:2637-25326 GCA_964607125.1 uncultured Pseudomonadales bacterium
AGCAGTTGTTGAGCGCTGTTGATAGATTTAATGCATTTCAAGGTTACTATCCATGGGTTGCATCAGCAGCTGACCTTGATATCTTAATCCCAAATCCAGCCGGAGACCCAGTCATCGTCGATGAAACTCTTGAAGATAGCCAGGCATTGGGTTGTACAATTCTTGAAAAACTTAGCGGAGGTGATGGTGCCATCCCCACCTGCCAAGGCGCAAATGAGCTCAAGCAGTCATTTGTTAATAGAATTTCAGATGACACCTACCGAGGCCTGTACATTTACAACGAAGGCGCTACAGGCAACAGTACCTACGTCTGTTTCCTGCCTCAATCAGGTGCATTCAAGACCGAAGCTGGCAATCGCTGCAATGGCACACTCCCGTTGGACTACCCAGATGCATTCGCGTGTCCATCTCTTGTCACACCAGGAGAAGATGACTACATCTGTCTCCCATAATTGGCTGACACAAACTTGAATTTAAAACCCCGGGCTTGCCCGGGGTTTTTGTGACCAGAGAATGATGCTAGCGGTGGTTTTCAGACACGATATACTAGGGACATGATTTTAGTGGTATCGCTGATATTATTTGCAATTGGCACGGCATTTGGCAGCTTCCTGAGCGTGGTTATCATCAGATCTATTCGTGACGAACAGTTTTTAAGCGGTCGCTCACATTGTGACCACTGTAATCGGACTCTGTCCTGGTACGATAACATACCCCTCCTCTCTTTCACTTGGCTGAGGGGGGCGTGTCGATATTGCCATAAACCAATATCCTTGATTCATCCAGTTGTAGAAGTACTCACTGGCCTGCTATTTGTTTGGTGGTATTTGGGTGGATTCTTATTTTTCAAACTCACGCAACAGCCGTTTTTAATCTTGCAGCCTTTGTTCTGGTTGGTCGTGGGTGTTCTGTTGTTGATCCTGTTTTTTACAGACTTGTTGTATTACGTACTACCAGACGTAGTGGTGGGCACACTCCTGTTGGTGACGGTCATTTATCGTGCCAGCCTGCTCATGGCAGGCATTCTGCGCCCAGATGATCTCTTGACAATGTGTGCTCTAACCGGCATTGTGTGGTTGTTCTTTTTCGGACTTTGGTATCTGACTAAAGGCAGGGGCATGGGCATGGGTGATGTCAAATTGGTTATACCCTTAACACTTTTGTCTGGCTGGCCGTTGGGTGTGTTGAGCACCATGATTAGCTTCATATTCGGCGCAGTCGTGGGTTTGGTGCTGGTGGCAACAGGCTCTAAATCCTTAAGTCAGGCATTGCCGTTTGGTCCATTCTTAATTGTGGCTACGGCATTTAGCCTAGTATGGGGCGACCAAGTGATCCAGTGGTATCTAAGATTCTTGTAGATTTACGCCTGAATACTCACAAGGCTGGTTGCAGGGTGGCGGCAGTATGCTGTAAGATGGAGAAAAGATTGGTCCATGCGAATACTGCTCTCGATTATCAAATACTCTTTTATTTTAATTGTCCTAGCGGTGCTTGGATTTTTAGTCAGTCGAGAAGTTTTGCTGGGTTGGGGTACAACTACTCTTAAACGCTCACTCTCTGCCTTAAGGCAAGCTGAAAACCGTGGCGCCCAAGCTGATGAGTGTAGACGGCGCGGCTCGACGGCTGTGGCCGGTGATGCCATGGTTCTGTATCAACTTAGGTTTCTTAACCACACCCAGTACCAGCTGGAAGCAGTCTGCAATCAATTCAGTCAATCTCCTATCGTATTTGAGCGCTCCACTCTGCCCGCTTTGGTAACAAAAGTTCCTGGGGAATCTGGATTTGTCTGGGCAGAGTTACAACGCACCGGTGTCCAAATTAGCGTTTTTGAGGACATTGCCAAGGAAATTGCCAGTGTCTTGCCCATCGATCAAGAACTAATCACTCGGCGCAGCTTTGTGATAGTAGATGATAGGGTGATCGTGACCACCGCCGCAGAATCTGATTTAAACGACGGACCAGTTACTAGCTGCGAAGGTTATGGTTATCAATGTTGTACAGAAAACACTCAGGTAGGGACCGGCGATCAAATCATTGGGTTGAATGATTGCAGCGAGAGCTGCTATGCCAGCTGTACTTCACGACCGAACATTTTGTCTTTTACCAGCAATCCATTTTTTGTGGGCAGATCGAGAGAGGTGGAGATAGAATCGGGCGCGATTGTCGAGTTTATGTACGTTTCAGATGCAAAGGGCACAGACTCATTACGCGCCAGCATTGACTTTGGCGACGGCATCCAGTCTCAACTCACAGGTTCGCAAGGTTCAAGCTCTCATGCCTATACTTGCGATCAGGTCGAGTGCAGATATACGGCCATTCTTAAACTGACTGACGAATGGGGCGTGGACTCGGCTCTGACTCCTCTGAGCTCTATTGGCGTGATTGTCAGGACGCCATAAGTATGACTATAATGGGAAGCACCAAGAAAAAGGATACTATGATCACACAACTCCCTCAATCCGGCCGGACAGGCAATCAGCGTGGTTTTACGCTGCTTGAATTGCTGGTAGTTATTTCCATTATTGGAATTCTGATTGCCATGGCAGTCGCGTCATTTACCACAGCTCAGCAAAAGGGACGCGACGCTCGCCGTATGAGTGATATGAAGGCAGTTCAGAACGCATTTGAACAGTATGCCACCACTACCAATGGTATCTATAACGATAGCTGTGACGCCATGGCAGCTGCTTTGTCTGGAGGGATTCCGGCCGACCCTAAAGGGACTACCTACTCTCAAGACTGCACGGCAACTACTTACTGTATCTGCGCAGCTATGGAGTCAACAATTGGTAATAGTGATGACTCTAACTGCACACCCCTCGGCGCAGGTGCAGAGCCGCCGGTGACATATTTTTGTGTGAAGAACTTACAGTAATGTTACCAAACGGATCCACTATGAAACGCAACACCTCCAAAGCATTCACAGTCATTGAGCTGTTAGTGGTAGTCACAATTATTATTGTTTTGACTACCATCGGCGTGACTTCCTTCACTCAGGCTGGAGTCAGCTCTCGCAATAGCAAGCGCAAGGCTGATATGGAAAACGTGCGCCAGGCGCTCGTGCTTTACAGAAGCGATATGGGCGCATATCCAATTGCGCTCCTCCCCTCTGCCACTGGTCGCTATACAGTTGCCATTGGCACGCTTGTGACTGCAGATTATCTCTCGGCTCCCGTGCCAACGGATCCTAAAAACGTGGCACCCTATCAATATAACTACACGTCTTCTGTCGGTCCGCCACCAACATTTTGTTTGTGTGCGGGTTTGGAGGGCACTAACGCAGGCAATTCAACCACCACTGACTGCAGCAGCTATGCCACTGGCAACTTCTACTGTGTGGAGAGTCCATAATAAGGAGTCTCATGTTTATAGATAATTTGACCCGCTTCCGTCGCTCGTCTAAAGCGGAGGCAGGCTTCACCTTAATTGAACTTCTGATTAGTTCAGCAATTTTGCTCGTCATCGTAGGTGGCGGCATTGCCTCGTTCATTACTTTCAACGACAAGCAAACGCTTCTTGCGGCGGTTAAAGGTTACCAGGGCATGCTCCGATCAGCTCAAGTTAAGGCGGCAGTCTCGGACGTGATCACTGGCTGCGAAACAGTTGGGGGAAACAAACTTTGGGCTTACCGTGTCAGTGCTAAGGCTGACTCCACAGGTGCCCAGGTTTTGATGTCAGCTCTGTGTGCGCCCAACAAGTTTGCCGCCACCACGGGTACGGAAGTAGGGCCGCGGGAAGTTTATCAGCTGCCTCCTGGTATATCAGTGACCGCGACAGAACTAGCTGGTGGCGGCTCAATGGTTTCTCAGGATTTTTATGTTTTGCACGGCGGAGTTGATGTCAATGGTGATAATCCTGCAGGTTCAACTTCAGTGACAATTACGCTGACGGGTCCAGACGCAGCTTCGTACTCGTTTGATGTCACTCAGGGCGGCGAAATTACTGAGGGAGCTCTCAATTAATGACCAAAACTTCTGAAAGCGGCCAAACCATTATTGAACTGTTAGTTGCTACGTTGGTGGTTGGATTGGTGGTTATTAGTGTGGCTGTAGGGCTCACTTACTCCATCAAAAACACCTCGGAGGTGCGTTACCGACAATCTGCCAGTACCTTGGGCCAGGATGCCATAGAATTCTTTAGGCAGCAGCGGGCTATTTTTGGCTGGAATAGTTTCTCGGCGGCTATGAGCGGAACGCGGACATATTGCCTTAAAACTATCCCCACTTCTCTAGTGACATTACCCCTGCCTAGTACATGCAGTTTGACTGACACCGTGCCAGCCACAGCGGGTTTCAACCCAGGCTTTAGACGTGAAGTGCAGATAATTAACACTGGTCCAGGCACAGAAATTCAAATCACCGCTACCGTTTCCTGGCAGAGGACAAATGGCCAAGACTCTGAAGTTATTCTTAGACAAACGCTCAAGGCTCGTAATTAGCTTAGAAAAAACTAATCGTAATTTCGCAATTGAATGGTGGTAGCAAAGTCTTCTTCTGAAATATCGCTGTCTGTGTTGGTTTTTTGCATGCTAAAGTTAACGGTCACAAAAGCAGAAGTGGAATCAGTGTTGCAGTCAAATTCTAGGGGTTGGCTCAACTCAACAGTATCGGACATGAGGTAATAGTCGGTGAAAACGGTTGGATCTGATGGATGCGCAGAACGGGAGGCAATTTTTCCGTTGACGGTTTGAAATTGAGTTATCCAACCATCTTGAGATTGAAAAGCGATGCTATCCATATTGGTTGTGCAAGTTGATCCGGCAGTGGTGGGCACCAGCTGAAGTGAGTTACGCAACATAAATTCCATCTGGTTAAGCACGCGGCCACCTTCAGAAATTACCGCTTTTTTAAGGTTGGTTTTGGCCCCACTTACCAAAAAAGTCATAAACATGGCAGAAACAGTCAAGAGTAGCATGGTGGCCAAACCCATTGATACAACAAGTTCAATTAGGGTAAATCCAGCTGCGGATCTGTATTTGGGTAATTGGCGTTTGCGCATGTGTTTAGTTCACTTCCTGCCAACTCAGGGTGGGTTTGGCTAGTGATGAAGGAAATGCTCGGACTAGACTTTCGCGGAAGCGGAAGACTTCGGTGGGATAAACACCGTTATCAAGAGCGCCGGTGCTGCCGTCTGCATAGTCTCGGTTCAATTCTACTCCGTCCCAGCCAACGAAGGTGCCATAGCCGTTGAACTTGCGGTCGGCGATGGCGGGATCACTATTGCCTTCAATGATAATTTTGCCATCGGCCACGTAGAGCCCACTGATGGTGTTGGTTGTGCTGGCCGGGTCAACATCTCCCACCTCGGGCGAGATGATGATGTCGCCGCTGACGATAAAGGCTAAGAAACCCTCGGGCAAGACGTTGATGGTCATAGACATGGCAGGATTGGAGTTGGTGATGGTTAGGTCTCCATTGACAAAGATAATCTTTTTTTCACCATTGATGATTGCCCAGTCGAGAGCGCTACCGGGATTGACGGTCAGGTCGCCATTGCGATAATAAATGAGTGATCCATCAGGCTGCGCAATGGAGCCTGTCGGCTCTTGGACCAGCTCGGCATCAGTGATTTGGTTAACGGTGGTAGCATCAGTCAACGCAAAGTTCTGGGCAAAGTATTGGTAATCCTGTCTGGGCACTGCCGTGAAATCGGAGTTGTAAATTCTTGGTTCATCGGCCCCAGGTCGCTGATCAGTAAAGGCTTGGTTGCCGGCGTTAAGAGTGTGGTTGTCGGCGGTGACGGGGAATGATGCTGAGTAGTTTGTGTCGTCCGAGTCCTTGGTGATGAGGTAGGGGATACAGTCTGGCTCTGTACAAGTTGTGTCGGGAGGGAGAACAGACGTAAATCCGTCTTCTCCATAGACTAGGCCGGCGCGCGCTTGCCACCAGGCCACTTGGGAAAGGTCAAACAAGTTGACAAAGAAGTCGACTGTGGTGTTAGGTGAAGCCACGTCACCCACCTGGCAACTGCCCGGGCAGGTACAGGCATAACTATTGGCAGCGTTGGAGTTGTTGATCGAGAGTAGGGCTGAGAGATTGGGGTTGCTCCAGGTTGAGGGATAGTATGGCACATTCGTGAGGGTGAAAGTGTTGACGGCGGGAGTCAGCTGAGCTGTGTGGTTGCCTCCATTCGAGTCTGTGACTGTCACAGACGAGCCAACCTCTAGCGGAGCTGGCACTGCTGCACCGGTACAGCTCAAGCCAGATCCAGATGGGCTGGCATCTATGTAAACTGCGCCGGATATGTCAGCAACCAGGTCAACATTTTGGGTATCCCAGGTACTGTAGGCTTGAACAGCGCAGGTGGTGTTAATGGCCTTTATGGCAATGGTTAGTTGATTGCCTTGAACTTGGAGCGGCACGTGAATTTGACTAGTTGTACCAAGGTTGGGGGTGTAGCAGGAGGCTTCGGTGGCATCAGGTGTTCCCATGATGCAGGGAATGGCATCAATATTGGCTGTACCAAGATCACGATCATAAACTTTTATTAGGTAGGAGTCTGTCAGGTCTGGGCTATACTCTGTCCAGGTAATGGGAACTTGTTGGGCTCCTGAAGTAAGGTTGAGTGTAGCCCCCGGCGAAGTGATGATAGGTTCAGCAGGGTCCTCTCCGTCGCTGTTTGAACAGGACTGACCACAAGCATTGGAGCCCCCGCACTGAGTGGCGGGACATGGATCGGAGCAACTGGCGACAGTCATGACTGTGCTACAGGCTGCGCAAGATGACCAATTGAGCAAGTTGCAGTCACCGCTGGGGTTACCGGTGCACGCTTGACCATTGGTACCGTAGACATTGCCGACAATGACGTAGTCACCGTCTGCTAGGCCAGTGGAATCTGCCAATGCAGTGACGTCACCGGTGGTGTATGGAAGAAAAGGATTGTTAATATTCACTGGCGATATTTCTGTCCAGGTGCCTGGGTCACAGTAGTTTTTGCCATCCTCAACAAGGGAATAATAGAGTCTAACATCGCTGAGCTGCGAAGCGCCGTAAGCGGTGCATGAGAGCGGGGCTGTTTCATTTTGGCCCAATGTAAAGTTGCCAGAGAAGTTGTAACACTGAGGCACATCCGGAGGGGCGCTGGGGGCAACCGTAACGTCGGCGTATTTTTCGCAGGTATTGTAGTTATCTAGCAAAGCCCTGGCTCTGACTTGTACCGTGCCAGCTGCCAAGCCAGTGAACAAGGACTGATAGGGCGAGCTGCTGTCAGTGCTGGTGGCCAATGATCCAACTCCGGAGGATCCGGGAATCAAGGCAAAAGTGACATTTGTCACGGCTGTAGCATCCCCGGGTGTAACGACAGCATTGAAAGTGAATGTGCCGCCCACATATGTTGTTGGAGTTTCTGGAATGATGTTGAGGGTACAACCTGTTTCAGTTGGAGGTGGGGTGGAGTCGCAGGTGACGCTGGGGTTGCCGCTTATCGGATAAGTGCCTCCGCTCAGGTTGGCTGCTCTGGCATAGATAGTGTGCGAGTTGCCGTCAGTCAGTAGGGTTTGGGCTGCGGCGTTGGTGACGGTAATAGTTTTGGAGTTGGACCGATGGCGGCACTGGGGTAAACTCTCCCCTCCTCCGGACACACAACTGCTACAGCTTGGTCCAAGCAGGATGCTGCAAATTGCAGTACTACCATCAAAAGTGTCGGCTGGATCAACGTATCCTAGTAGTTTGCTGGAGTCTGTTGTGGTGGCATCATCGACGTAGTACTCTATGCGGGTGGGAAGACTGGCGTTATCGGGATCGCCTGCCCAGCCAGGGCCTTCAAAGGTCCAGGCATCGGTGCTGGCGTTATAGCCACAAACAAAACTGTCAAGGTAGCCAACTGGGTTATTGTCTCCTGGTGGAGGGGTTGGGGGTGGATCACCATCACCACCACCACCCTCACAAGTACAAATTTGACCACCGTCACCACCTTGATTTTGCTCTGCCTGGCAGACGCCGCCACTTGAGTTACAGGAGGCTCCAAAATTTGAACCATCACATACAGAACCTGGGGAGTCGGAGGAACATGAGCCAGAAAGGACACAGCAGTTGTAGTTCAAGTTGTAGTTGCATTTGTTGTTTTTACAGCGGGCTTTGGGTGAAGTTGTCGCATTGCCAGAACAACTACTGATGTTGTCACAGATCCAACTGAGTTGAATGGGGCTTGATTCTTGACAGTTTCCATCTATGTCAATGGTGCAGTTAAAAATATCAATATTGACGCGTGGTTGATTCGGATCTGGGCCGCAATATCCTGGCGAACAAATATCGTCAGCACGGACAGGGCCTACGAAAAACACTAGAAATGTAATAACAAGCAAAATTATATGTGTTCTAATTTTTTTCATTTTTTATAATCGTAGAGTGTAATTTGACCGACGGGAAAGATTGAGGCGCCATTTATGTGCAACTGAAGAGAGTTTACTTGAGCAGGAATTTGTTTGGGCTTGGCAGCAAAGTCTTTTGCATAAAGCATTGACTCAGTTACCTTCATTCCGTCATTTGGAAATTCTGTTGGTGCCCCTGTTACTATTGAAAGTCGTAATCTGTCTCCTTTAGAAAGAAATTTAGTTTTTGCGTCACCCTTACTTATAAGAGAAAATGTTGTTGATGCTGAGGTATTAAAATCTGATTCATTCTTAATATATGCAACGCTTTCGGTTGGTTTTACATAAATGACCTGACTTGAACCATTTTCTAGAAACACAATTGTCTTAAGGTATGAGTCGTTTGAAAAACGCCACAGCCAATTATGGAAAACTACTTTTCGATAGCCCCAGAAGTAACCAGGAACACTAAATCCATCAACGATGGAGTTAGTTCTTACATAATCATCATAAGCAACAAATGACTCAGGATTTGTAATAGATTTTGCGAATTTAACTGCCGTCGAGTTATCAATGCTCTCGTATAGAATACCGACGAAAAGGTATGAAAGTATTATTAAAATTACACCAATAAAAAGACGCTTGAGCATGTTCTCAGTGTAGCACAGTCTCGGTATTCATTTCAACAAACTTTAGGAGTTTGTATAAAGAACTGCTTCTCAATATCGAAATTACTGTCCAACAGCGTACAAGAAAATTGCAAATTGGATCGATTCAAAGAATTGTCTCGAAGGGGTCTCACCTTTTTTAACCCAATTTTCGAGTTCTTCAGAATAGGCTGCAGCCAGGTCATTAAATTTTTCGTTAAAGAGTGTAGATTCCGGAGTAGTTAGAGCTTGCAACTTAATGAAGTTGTTTTCTCCTAGGTAGTCTAATAAGTTTGGAAATGTGCTTTTGGTATCAGTTATTCCTTGACGCAGAACTACCGTCAGATCAATAGGCTGATTAACACTGAACTGAACCATCTCTGTAGTGCCATCCTCCTTAGCGACATTCATGGCAAAAGTAATTACACATGTGACCGTGTTGTCTAAGTGCTCAAAGCTAATAGCTACATGCTGAGCGCTACCGATTATTACTGAAGCAAACTTAGTCTGTCCTTCTGGTTTGTTATCGTAGTGTTCAATCCAATTCATAGGATATGCAGGAGGTGGATTAATTTTAATCAGTTGGAGCAACTGTGCTAGTTCAATATTGGCTGAAGTTCTCGCACGGATCTGCTCCCAACTTAGGCTATCAGTTTGAGAAAGTTCATTGAGGAATGTGCCACTTTGAAACTGATTAACGAGTGATTCAATTTTTTCATCCAGGTTTATAATCAATTCGGATGGAATTTGTGCCAATTCCCAGGCAGCCTCTGTCGAATTGTACGTCAGTTTCCACCCATACAGATTGGGGTTCACAACCCCGCTGGAGTCTGTGAATGAAACTACATCTGCCTCGTAACCATTCTCTACCTGTTTAACATCAGCCGTCATGTGGACGTTGTCTACGTCAATTTCAGTAAGACCAAGAGCAATTTCTGGCTCTGGGTCTGTAAAATTCTCTAGTTCTACCCTTTTGAGGAACTGACTCAAAGAGTTAAAGACGCTGCTTGTTAAATCAAATTCAACTACTTCAGTTTGTTTTACACCATCAACTTCCACTGGTACATTAAAGATAAGAGTGGGTGGATTTTGAATGAGTTTAAACAGGTTTTTAAACTCATCGCCAACCTTGTAGCCGATTTCTATTGATCCGTCTCCCGCATCATGTTGAACAATTTTATGCTCCACTCCGTCATCGCCAATAGTTACAAATTCTCCACTACGGAAGATGACGGTAATAAATTCCATTGTCCAGGTTCCACCGTCTGTTGGCTCAGTCACTTCCATCTCGAAAGTATCCCCCTCTTTCGGGTTAATAAAATTATTGGCGCCAGTGATACTTAAGGATTGGCGCAGAGCATTCTCAGTTGTAGAAGATCCAACTGTGTTTTCTGTGGTTGCCTGCGCAGCCACTTCTGTTTCTTGAGCATTTTCAGTTGCTGTGCCCGCTGCCTGAGTGCCCTGTGCAACTTCGGTGAGGTCATCATCTGGTTGACCTGGAGGTAGCGATTCACTTGTTGGGACGGGAGTGCTAGGTACCGCGTTTTCTGCTTGGACATTGGCTTCGGCACATGCGGTCGAGAGTATGGCAAATAGTGTAATCATGAGTGGTAGAATTAATATATTCGGATTGAAATTTTCTGAAAATTTAATGCGGAACTCTCCCGCCTGATTTTGAGCAAATCCATCTGGCAGCTTAAGAAAGTTGAATAAGTTTCTCATGGCTGCAGCGGTGGATGTGATCTTAAAATCAGCTAGCATCCTATTTACGATTTCTGCAGCTGGTTTCATGAGTGATTCAATTGCACTGAAGATATCTTCCAACTTAAATTGACCAGAATTACTTTCAGCCTCAAGTTCTGATATTGAAACATCAATATTTTTAAGCAATAATGGTAAAACTGTAGTCTGAATGAAAAATCGAAATTGGCCTAGTTCTTTTAGTTCGGCAGAATTTTCACGACCTTTAAATAAAGTGTTCAGTCGATTTAAGAGACTGTTTCTGTGATCTTGACCTATAGTTTCTTTTGGCATATGTACGTCATCTTGAGAAGAACTTTTAACTATGAGATTTTCTTCTTGAGTAGTGACAGTCATATTATATGCCTATGTCTTATAATAATACAATACATACCAGGTGTGTAGGTAGCCAATAAATTTAAAGCAAATGCTTAAATCATTTTTTCACCACCATTTACATCTAGTGAAACTCCCGTTATGAAGCTGGATTTAGAGCTCAGTAGAAAAAGTATAGCATTTACAACATCATTTGGAGTAGCTAGACGCCTAAGTGGGATCTCTGAAATAATTTTACCTCGCTTTTCTTCAGACCAGTGAATTGACATTTTAGTTGGATATATAGCGCTCGGCACTACGCAATTTGCCCTAATACCTCTTGTCGCCAGCTGAAGTGCAAGAGATTGAGTTAGATTTATTATGCCTGCTTTTGAAGCAGCATAACCGAGCCCAGAACTAGTACCACCTCTAGCTCGAATTGAACTTATGTTTACTATGGCTCCGTCGTTATTCATAATTTGACTTCCAAACAAGCAGATCCTAAATGCGGAAGCCAAATTTATAAGTATATCCTCATCAAAGCCAAAGTCTGTACTTTTATTCAGAGACTCGCTCTTGTTTACTGCTGAGCAGTTTATGAGAAAGTCAATGCTAGTATGTATTGATTTAATTGATTTAAATAGTGATTCAATTTGTCCTTGATTTTTTAAATCACACTCCATTTCAGAAACATTTTTTAACTTAGGCTTATCATTTGAAAAAGAAATCTTTCTATAAACCGCAATTATTTTAGCCCCTGCGCTTGCCAACTCTTCCAAAAGGCAGCTGCCCACTCCTCCGCCAGCACCAATTATTACAGCCGTTTTATTTGTGAAATCTGACATTATTTTTTTATCTCAACCGGTAGTCCAGTTTTAATTGAGTGGTAGATTGCATCTATAACTTTAATAGTCAACAAACTATTCTCAGCTTTCCACAAGTTTTCTAGTGGCTTACCAAGCTCAACATGCTTTAAGAACGCGTTTACAGGCTCGAGTGCAAAATCAGAGGAAAAAGCCTCAGTTCTAAATCTTCCTTGATTGCTATGTATAAATGCTTCAGAAATTTGTTCATGTTTAAACCTTTTTACAACAGAATTCCCAAAGGCCTTTTCACCAAGGATACTAACTTCTTCAATCACACAATCATCAGGCAAACCTCTAGACGTAGATATTGTCGCGCGCCTCCCTGACAGAAAATTAATTATTACGCTTGTATCATGGTCTACATTGAATCCTCGCTGGTTACTGCTTGCAAAAACATTTGAGGGCTCCTCAAAACGTAGTAAATAAAGTATTGCATCAAGGATGTGATAGCCAGTATCAAGGAAAAGTCCTTGCTTCATAGCTGGACTTCCACTTAAATTGGGATCATTTCTCCAAGACAAGTGCCAATTAACGTATGAGCTGATTATAAATTTCCCGTCAATCCAAAAAATTTCTCCAAGTTCATTATTATTAATACACTCATTTAAAAACTTCATACCCCCCTGAGATCTTCTTTGATTAGAAACTGCAATTGTTAAATTTTGTTGTTTAGCAGCATCAACAATTTGGCTTGCCTCTTTGTATGTACTGCAGAGGGGCTTGTCAATGAGCGTAGGAATCAGGTGGTTGATAGCAGATTGGAGTGCGCTAAAGTGTAGATTGTGAGGCAAAGATATAATTAAGGCATCAATATTTTGTTTTTCGAGCATTTCTTCTGTCGTATCGAAAAAAATGGCATTAGGAAATAATTGCGAAAGTTTTTCACGATCAGCATCAAGTTGTATCATTGAGAATGCAGTAACAATTGATCGATTTCTAGTTTTCAGGTAAGGAAGGTATTTCTTCTGCGCCCAGCCACCGCAACCGATAAAGCCTAACTTAACATTTGACATATTTTCAGATTATCTAGCCTGTATATATTGTTGCAAATTATACAACAGAAGTTGAATATTTGGCTCGCTACTCGTGATCAAGCGCGCCTTGCCTCAATTTGGTATAATGCAATTACTAATATGGTAGCTAAGCTGGGGTGGTATTGAAATGAAAATTCATTTTATGTCAACAGTAGTTGATGGGGATAAAGATGATTTTAAAAAAATTGTAACGGTTATAGAAAGCTTGGGACACGAGCTCATAAGTAAACATATTCTTGAAAGAAATCCTTCTGACATTCGAAAAGAATCGCCTGCTGAGGCAGAGCTCTATTCAAGAAAAGTGCACACTTGGATAAAGAAATCGGATATTGTTGTATTTGAAACGACAAAGCAGGATGTTAGCTTGGGATTCGAGGTAGCAACGGCGCTAAATTTGGGCAAGCCGGTAGTTATTTTATACAGAAAAGATCTAGCAGAACCTCCATACCTGCTCAGAGGAATTGATGTAGATAAACTACAAGTTCTCGGTTATGACACTAATACATTAGAAGAAATGGTGCAAGTTGCACTCGAGTACGCTCAAGAGGCTTCTGATGTTAGATTCAATTTTTTCATTTCTCCGTCAATTGGTCACTATTTAGATTGGGTATCTCAGAATAAAAAAATTCCCAGATCTGTTTACCTTAGGAGTCTTATTGATCAGGATATTGCAGTTAACGAAGAGTATAAAAACGAATAAAGGCTCGCAAACATACGAAGGTAGTGATATTAAGCACAATTAGAGGTAGAGCTTCAAACCTAGAAGCAGTTAAATTAATATCATCTACAATGGTTGAACTGGGTCATGTAGTTTATTCAGATCATATACTTGGTAAAAACCAATCAGACCTAGAGGCAATGTCTGTAGAAGATAACATTGCTTATCATAAAAAAATTTTAACAAATATCAGAAATTCTGATTTAGTTATTGTGGAGTGTTCATATCAAAGCTTTAGTGTAGGTTACCTTGCATCTGTTGCATCTCAGTTAGGAAAGGTATTGGTTATGGTTTACCAGATATCGTTTCCAAAACCAAATTTATTTCCGTCTCTTGACTTCGACGCTCATGTGGAAGTGCACTCATATTCAAGTAACACTGAACTCAAAGAAATACTTGAGTGTGTTTCAAACATATACTCAATGGACAAGGCGATCAGATTTAACTTTTTCCTCTCAAATGAGCTGAATGCATATTTAAATTGGCTTTCTAAGAATACACACCAACCTAAGTCTGCAATAGTTCGGTCCCTGCTTGAGCACGATATGTCCTCCGACCCCGACTACAACGCCAACTAATCGCATTTCACTTCTAATCAGTAACCGCTCCTGCACCACTGTCGCTTTTCAATTCCCAATTGCCCCAATCCCGCCTCATGCGCTATGATGGAACGAAGTACTGGTACGCGCGCCGCTCCGCGCCCTCTTGCCCCTCCTAAAGGATGGTCAAGATCGGGCTCACCGCGCCGCGCTTCTGCAAACAAATATGAATCACATCTTATTACCAATTTTCAGGACATTTGCAGCCCAGTTGCACAATTTTTCATCGAATATGCAAGCGCATAACTCTGCCCTCCCCTCCAGAGATAGCTCTCAATCAGGCCAAATTGCGGTGGTAATTCTCCTGATCACCGTGGTCCTGATGACAGCAGGCCTGTCTTTGGTCACCCGGACTACCCAGGAGATCTACTTGTCTCAACAGGAAGCAGAGTCGGCGCGAGTGTTCAACGCCGCTGAAGCTGGTGTAGAAGAAGCACTAAGTCAGCAATTTGACACTATAAGTGTGCCTGTGACCGCCGAACCAGATGTAAACGTAACAGATGCATCAGTCTCATACACCATTACCCCGATGGATTTGGTCGAGACTACCGTTCTTCAGGGTGATGTGGCCACCGTTGAGCTAGAAGGTTCCAACCCAAATGACCTGACTATTGAATGGGGAAATGACGGTGATACCCCCTGCAATAATGCATCGCTCATCCTGACTGCATACTACGATGACGCTGGTACAACCCGGGTCTACAACAAAGCAATCGCCCCGCGAGGCTGTCCGTCTCGCACAATTACTGATTTAGTTCCCACAGCTGACGACTATTTTGAAGAGGCGCCTCTATCTGGATCGGGCTCGTATGTGAGCAGATACTCACTTGTGCTCAATGACTTTGCCCTTGGAGTCGGCACGTTCCCGCTCATGGTTAGAATACGACCTGTCTACTTCAATGCTCCGCTCAAAGTTACGGGTGCCAGCCTGCCTGTCCAGCAGCACGTAATTCGTTCAACTGGCACAAACGACATTGGTAATGAGCAGCGAGTGATTGAGGTTCAGCGCGGTGTCACAGGCGCACCTTCAATTATGGACTTTGCGTTATACAGTGGAGCTGGTATTCTTAAACCATAACATAAGGAACGTTCTATGCCTGCCCTCGGAATAGACATCGGTACATATACTATTAAAATCATACACGGAGAACCGGGACCCAAACCCAAAGTAACCAAGGCTATTGAGGTTTACAACTCTACAGCCGTGGCGGTACCCACTGATGACGCGGGTATGGAAAAATTGGTTACATTGCTGGAGAGCATTTTTACTGACTATAAGTTGCCCCGCACTCACGTTCGTTTCTCCCTGCCAGAAACCGTCACCTCAACCAAGGTCATCAGTATTCCCCCACTCTCAGACGCAGAGTTGGCATCGGCAATTGGTTGGCAGGCCGAGCAGCACATTCCTATTCCGCCAGAAGAACTTTCACTCGAGTATCAGGTGCTGTACAGACCAGACAAAAAAGACAAGCAGCCCATGCGTGTCATCTTGGTTGGCGTGCGTAAAAAAGTTGTCGAGCGCTATGTGGAGGTGTTTAATGCCATTGGCATTGAGCCGGAGTTAATAGAGACACAAATGATCTCAATTGTTCGCTCATTGTCCATTAGACCTGAGGATCCAACCACCCTGGTGGTGCACTTAGGCGCCTCGAGTATGGATCAAGCCATCATTCATGGCGGTGAACTCCAATTTGTAACCACTCACCTCAACGGTGGCCAGCTGCTCAGCAAAGCCTTGGAGCAGACAATCGGGCTTGATGCGTCCCAGGCAGAGCAATACAAGCGGACCTACGGACTTGACCCTCAACAATTCCAGGGCAAAGTCCGAGACGCAATTTTGCCAGCGGTTAAGGTACTCATCACTGAGATTAAAAAATCAGTCCAATTCTTCGTCAACAACCATCCCCGCGAGACAGTCAAGCGGGTGGCTCTCAGCGGTGGTACCGCCCTTCTCCCAGGACTTGTGGAGCTGGTCACTTCAGAATTGGGTGTGGAAGTGCTAGTCGGTGCGCCATTTTCAAACGCCACTGGTGAAATTCCCCCCACCATTAATCAGCCTAGTATGTCAGTCTGTATGGGACTCATGTCTCGAGAGCTATAGTCATGAATCGCGGTATTAATTTTGTCTACGAGCGGCGCAAAAAGCTCACCCAGTCTCAGGTTAAGGACCGTCAGTTTTTCCGCTGGTCGTTAATCGCCCTGGGAGTAGTTGGTGGTTTACTGCTGATTGCTATTGGACTGAGGTTGTTTTTTGTCTTCAAGCTCAAGGCTGTCACTGACGCTCAAACGATGGCCAGACGCGCGATTCAAAACCAAGAAAGCATCGAAAAAGAATTTACTCTCTTCGCGCATAAGCTCAAAGAGCTATCGACCTTGTTTGGTAAGAGAAAAAACAAGCAAGATGCGCTGATATACTTCAGCGAACTTTTTGGGGACACAGCGGTGGTCAGCGGCATTGACTACAGCTCGTCTGAGGAGGACGTGCTGACTTTTACCATCTTGACCAATAATGTATTTTTCCTTGACTCAGCATTCCAAATCTTGGCAGATCCCAGCGTGACTGAAGTCTACCCTTCTATTGAAAAGTCATCGCTCAGACGAAGCGGCGACGGTACTTATCGGGTTAACTTAACCATCAATTTATTAGGAGAAAAAATTAAAGCTGATACTCCAGCCAAAACGGTAGAGTCAGATACTACGCAGGAGGCCTCACCGTGATTACCGCTCCACGCCAAGAAGTTAACTACAAAGTCCTCTTCTCGACTCGATCCTACATGGTTTATACCGTGATAACGAGCATCGCAGTCGCTTTTATTGTCCTAGCAGGAATTGTGACTCAAGTCCAAGAAATCATTTCGGTAAATGCGGAAATTACCAAAGAAACTCCCAAATTGGAAAAGCTCCAACAAAAATTGGTCGAGTTGCAAGAGGTTCAGTTTCTGCCGGAATATGCCCAGGTTGAGTTAGTTAACTCAGCTCTGCCCTCCAAAAAACCACTTTTAGAACTACTGACTAGCCTCCAGTCAATCACTTCAGTCAACAGCGTCACCATTAGTGATTTTGAACTTTCTCCAGGCGACATTGCCACATCAAGCGCGGTTGCTGAGGCCAAAGCTGTCAGAAAAGTCCGAGGATCAATCGACCAACTGACTATTTCCCTTTCTATCGAGGGAGCCGAGGCAAATGTCCGTCAATTCCTGACGCAACTAGAGAAAATTACACCCTTTACCACCATCACGCAGCTTTCAGTGGAACGCGTGGAAGCCAGAGGAGATTCTGAGTTGATTACCAAGGCTAAATTAACCACGGACACCTACTTTTTTGTGAAGTCTGTCTCGGCTACGCTTGAGGCGCCTCTGCCAAAAATTGCAGATAAAGACCGAGAAGTCCTAGATTCCCTGGCATCCTTCGTAGCCAACGATTTGCCAGAGCAAACAACCGTCACTGGAGGCGGACTCGAAGATCTCTTCGGAGTTAACCCGCTAGTATTTGAGAACTAAAGTAAATTGAAATTAATTACTCTGCAATGGTAATATCGGCGTGAATGCCCTCTTTGATGGCGCGAATCTTACAGATGTTGCGCAGGGAATGAATAACTGAGCCACCCTTGCCAATAATCCGACCGATGTCTTCTTGATTGGCGTGAATTACGTATGTGGTCTGTTTCTCGTCCGTTAGTTCCTCTACCACCACATCCTCTGGATGGTTGACAATGTGAATCAAAATGAACTCGAGGAGATTTTTCATACTCAACGCTTTCTGCGAGTAGTTACCACTGTTACTTAGACTGCTGCTGGAGCTTCAGGGGCTTTTTCCTCTGGAGCTGGTGCTTCAACTGGAGCTGGAGACTCTGATTCTGGCGCTGGAGCTGCTGCTTCTGGAGCGGGAGCTTCAACTTTGGGAGCGGCGGCTTTGGCCTTAGCTTTTTTGGACAAACGTGGCTTCTTGGCTGGGAATGGATTGTCTGACTTAGCGCGGGTGTAGAGTGAAGCGACAGTAGGGGTAGGTTGAGCACCCTTGGCTAACCACTCATCAAATGCTTTCACATCTAGGTCAAGTAGCTTCTCTTTTCCTGCAGGCGCGTAGTGACCCAAAAGAGCGACGTACTTGCCGTCGCGCTTGTCACGAGCCTCATTCACTACAATACGGTAGTGTGGTTGATTTTTCTTGCCAAATCGTGCCAGTTTGATTTTCAACATAGCGTGGTGTTACTTTCTTTTGACAGTGTTAACGTCAGATGCGTGATTATACGGCATACACGCAACTATCTCAAGTGTTGTATTTTTGAAGCGCATGTTTGGCTGCATCTTGTTGAGCCACCTGTTTGCTCCTACCTGTTCCAGATCCAGCCGGGACGCCATTTATCTTGACGCTCACAGTGAACTGCTTGTCATGGTCGGGTCCAACCTCAGTTAAGACCTCATAGACTGGTGCTTCAAAACCTAGGGCTTGGACAGCCTCCTGAAGCTGGCTTTTGGGGTCTTTGTACAGCTTTTGCTCAAGAATATCATCAACTTTGGTAAACAGGTTTTCTTGAAGAAAAGCTTTGGCCACCTGATAGCCCTGGTCTAAGTAAAGTGCGCCTAGAACTGCTTCGGTGGTGTCGGCGAGTAAACTGGTGTTGTTGCGACCCCCACTAGCCTCTTCACCTCGGCTCATCATCAGCTTCTCCCCTAGGCCCAAAGACAGAGCCACTTGAGCAAGGGTGGTGGTTTTAACGAGCGCGCTGCGGTAGGCGGTCAACTCGCCTTCTGGTTTATCCGGAAAGCGGGCGTATAAAAATTCTGTAGTTGCCATCTCAAGTACCGCATCGCCCAGAAACTCTAGGCGTTCATTTGATTCTTCAGATGTGGAGATGGACTCATTGAGCGCGCTGCGGTGGGTTAAGGCGGTGATAAGGAGGGCTTGGTTCTGAAACGATGGTAGCATGCTGTGCTTATCCTAAGTTGAGTTCGTCATGTACGATCAGGGATAAGTCGTACACTGTTTCTACTTCATCGGCAATTTGTTTGGGTTTAAGGCGAATGCCCAAACTGGTGTTCAGTTCTACTATCAGACGTGCTAGGTCAATTTCAGTTAAACCAAGTTCATCTACTAAATGGGTGTATGCAGAGACGTCATCCAGATCATTTCCAGTTACGTCTGCAACAACTTCTTGAACTTTGAGGAGGGTCTTTTCAAACTCGGTCATAGGAGATACCTTAGCGCACTTTTTCTGACTCTGCCAGTAGGAGTTTTGCCAAAACACCGTTTACAAATTTGGCGGATGAATCAGACCCAAAAGCCTTGGCGAGCTCAATGGCTTCATCAATCAGCACCCGCTTAGGAGTTTTGTGATGCAAAGACTCAAAATAGATGGTACGCAAAATCGCTAAGTCAACTTTATTAATGTCCGCCAATGGCCGTTCTGGAGCTGCTTGTTGGATGGCCAGGTCCAAGCCTTCTAATGCCTGGAGAATTTGACTGAGGGTGGTGGCATCTTCGACGTTAGATTCTGATGCCTGCTGAGAATCCGCCAAGCAATTGGCCAAAGTTTGGTCGCTAAACGAACAAGCAAACACATCCTGCATTAACTTGATGCGACGATCATGACGATAATCAGACATGGTATTTCCTAGTTTTACTCGTCGAGTCCGAGAGATTTCTTGAAAGTTGCCACCATACCACGCTTGTGCAGTGGTACTTTGGCGACATTGACGTCTTTAGTCAGAGTTGGGGTGTTTCCAGATCTGCGCTTGCCGCGCTCAACTCGAGTAATTTTATTTTTAGGTAGTGCTCCCATATGGTTTTTCCTTTCAAACGACTGCAGATATAGTATAGCAGCTAAGTCGCCGATTGTAGCCGATGAATCAACTAAACTCAAGATGCGGGAATCAAGACGCAGTCAGATGGCTTAGTTGCCCAGAATGCTTTTCTCAGACGGGGGTTTTAACAAGCTAGATTTCCACCCCGGTGGTAGCTTTGAGAAGTCATTTCTAGCCTGGGCTATCAACTCCAGATTGGCCCAGTTGCCAAACTTAAGCTCGCCAAATCCACTTTGGGCGGTGCCAAATAGGTCACCGGAGCCACGGTGCTGTAGATCAATTTCAGCTATTTTCAAACCGTTTGACTCATTGCTAAATAGTTTGAGTCGGTTAATTGCTGTCGGTGTGTGCGAATCGGTGAAAAGTAAGCAGTAACCTTGTTGGCCAGCGCGTCCTACCCGACCCCGGAGTTGGTGCAAACTGGACAGACCAAATCGTTCAGCATTTTCGATGATCAAGATGGCAGCTTCTGGCAGGTCCACTCCCACCTCGACGATAGGTGTGGTCACCAGAATGTCTACTTCATGAGCGTAAACAGCCGCTATTACAGCTGACTGCTCTGCCTTCTTGAGACGGCCGTGCAAATGCGCCACTCTGCGCTTGGGAAAAGCAGCTTTGATGGCTTCATAGTGAATTGTGGTGCTGGCCACGTTTTCTAACGCTACCGCGCTGGAAGGGTCAATAAATGGACACACTACAAATACTTGTGAGTTGTGTTGGAGTACTTCCGACTCGATCCATTCGTATGAAGCAGCCCGTTTGGGTGCTGGCACCAGCCACGTTTTGGTTGGTATTCTGCCGGGAGGTAACTCATCAATCACGCTTACGTCCAAGTGGGCAAACAAGGTCAGGGTTAGACTGCGGGGAATGGGTGTGGCCGTCATAGTTAAAATGTGCGGCTGACTTGCAGTAGTATTCGCAATGGTAGCTGACGACTTCTCGCTAGTCTCCTCTGCCGTGACTGAGCGATGAACTACGCCAAACCGCTGCTGTTCGTCAAAAATCAGAATTTGAGGTGAGAGTGCTTCCAATTTATGCAAGACCGCATGGGTGCCAATGTACAACTTGCCCCGTCCCGGGTTTTGGCTTTGGTCCTCGCGAAGTTGTGCTGCGCTGACGCGAGACTGACCAGTAATTAATTGAATTGACAGATCGGGTAACAGACGAGTAATGGTCTGCACATGTTGGTTGGCCAAAATCTTGGTCGGTGCAACCAGTGCCGTGGAGAAACCCAACTTAGCGGCGTGCCACGCCGCAATTGCTGCCACTACGGTTTTTCCTGAGCCCACATCACCGATGAGCAATCTATTCATGGGCCGAGCGGTGGCAAGGTCGGACAAGACTTCGTGAACAGATTTTTGCTGTGCGGACGTTAAGGTAAAGGGAATGGTACTGGGTATGACCGGCTGGTTTGCATCCACAACCGAGATTGCCTTGCGATCCTGCCACTCATCTTTAAGCCGCTGTGAATGAGCCATAATCATTAACAGCTCTTCTTTGGCAAGGACTTCACGGGCTTTGATAACTTCTTCTTCGGCGTCGGGAAAATGCAGCTGTTTGAGAGCAGACGAAAGCGGCGGCAAAGGTGCAAGATTGTCGGTAATGTGTTTAATCACGCGTCTAAGCGAGCCCACTTTGAGTGGTATGGTGCTGGAGTAAACTGGCACCAGCCTGTTTGTGTGAATAGTATCAGCGCTGGCCTTTTCCGCTACAGGCTGCGACACAGTTTTGTACGCGGGGTCATATGTGCCACTCACCATATAGGGCTGATCAGCTTGAATTTGATTAGCCACATAAGGGCTGTTGAACCACATCAGCTTGATGCTGCCGGTTTCGTCAGTCAATGTAGATCGTTGGATGCTTGAGCGGCCACGGTATTGAGTTTTGACTGGTTTGAGTGTTCCCGCCAAAGTCACCACTGTTTTTTCGCTCAGAGCTGCCAATTGCTGGGTGGTAAACAATTGCGAGCGATCTTCATAACGCAAAGGGACTAGGGTCAATAAGTCACCAACTGTTTGAATGCCGCGAGAGGCTAAATATCCAGCGGTGGTGGTGCCAATTCCGCGTACTTTTTGAAGCAAATCAGTGAATAAATACATGCGAATGCCTATTTTATCCTGATACAGAGGTCTTATTTTTAAAAGGCCTTCTTTAGCAGTCTGAAGGTTAGTCTGCTAAGTATCAAAAACAGTCAATATATAACTAAGTATGCCGCACTACTAATTATTACATCAAACCAACCAAGCTGCCAGCAAATGATCCAGCAACCATGGCGATAATAGCAATAACTACAAAGACAGTGATGATGCGTTGGCGATTGCGTTTGGTCATAAGCTGATTGTACCCCTTTTAGACCGTAGTAGGCACTAGTTTGAAGTACTGTCTCTTGCCAATTCGCAGGACCCGCTCAGTTTTAAGTGTCTGCTCAGCAAGCGGGTCGCTTGGTTTGTCATGGGTGTCCATGAACTCCACTGCCCCCTGCTCTACTAACCGCCGCAGTGCCGATTTGCTTTGATCGGGAAGGCAGAGTTCTAGCAAGCTGATGATTGAAACAGGTTGCGTGGGCACAGTCACTATGGACAATTCTTCTGGCGCTTGTTTGGACTGGACCGTGCGCTCAAAAAAGGCCTGGGCTTGGCTAGCTTTATCTGCGGTATG
>CAZSHY010000005.1:25336-32534 GCA_964607125.1 uncultured Pseudomonadales bacterium
GTATGGTACTGAGTTGTGATGGTATGTGCCAACTGTTTTTTAAACTGCATGTGATTCTCTCCCGCGGTGATAGCGTGATTCATCACCTCAATTTCGGCTAATGGAGTATCTGTCAGGAGTGTGAAGTACTCAATGATTTGCTCGTCGGCAATTGACATGAGTTTGCCATACATGCTCTCAGGCTCCTCGGTCAGGGCTATGAAGTTATTGTAGGATTTGCTCATTTTGCGGCCGTCAGTGCCATTGATGATGGGTGTGGCTAAGACCCATTTTTCGTGATTGTTGAAGTTTTTTTGGAGTGTGCGACCCATCATCATGTTGAATGTTTGGTCGGTGCCTCCCAATTCCAAATCAACGTCCATCGCCACAGAGTCATATCCTTGAAGCAACGGGTACATGATTTCATGTCCGTGGATGGGTAGCCCTTGTTTGAGTCTTTCTTGGAACATGTCGCGTTCTAGCAACTGCTGGACCGTGGTCTGGGCCATGAGTTTGACCATGTCCTTGTATGTGAGTTTGTCCAACCAATCCCCGTTGTAGCGAATCTCAATTTTGGTGAAGTCCAAAATGGTGCTGGCCTGCTCTTTCCATGTTTGAAAGTTGTTGGTAATGGCCTCGTCAGTCAATTCGGGACGAGTTGAGTCTCTACCCGTGGGATCGCCAATTCTGACAGTACCGTTACCTATCAGCAGAATCACATGATGGCCAGCCTCGGCAAACTGCTGGAGTTTGCGCAGGACTACACTGTGGCCTAGGGTGAGTAGTGAGCCGGTGGGGTCAATACCCAAGTAAAGTTTAATTGGCCGCTCTGCCATAAGCGCGGCGAGCGATTGCGCGCTGGGGAGCACCTGGGCGACGCCGCGGGTGAGAATTTCAGGAAGGTTTGAAGATGACATGCTTTGATTATACTGGATCAGGCGCCGCCGGTGGAGATGGAAAATGATGCAGTGTGGTATGATTAAGTCAATTAGAGAAAGGCAGTATGGCATTTGCAGCACGACCTAGTTTTGACTCATTCGGATATATGACTCTCAAGGACCTACTCGCAAAAGTTGAGTTTGAGATCAGGGCAGGCAAAAACGGCAAAAACTTTGAGGTGATCGCCCTGGCGCTACTGGGTGAGCTGGCAGAGGGAGTTACGATTAAAACCCATGACTACCAAGTCCAATTCATACCGTGGCTGCGCGCATTGGTGAATGGTGACGTTACAGAGTTTGAAAAGCAGCTTGAGCTGTATAGACTAATTAGCGAATTTAATGAACTCACTAAAGAGCAAGTGACGGTGATAACACGAGATGTTGCCGCTGCTACTAGATCAACAGCCAAGAATGCACTGTTTAAGATTGTCCAAATGGACTTAGTTTTACAAATGTTGGGGCTAACTTGGCAGGGATACGGCGAGCTAAATACTCCAGAACGCCTCAGCTCAATAAATCACATGATGACCGAGTCATACAACCTGAACGCAATCATAACGGGCAATAACAGCTTCCGTCAGTTAGACTAGGTATCTCATCTGCCCGTCGGTTGTTTCTTCAGGTTATCCAATTTGACTGCGATCAATAGCAGCAGTAAGGCAATGGCCATTAACCCGCCCGCAACGTACATCAGGGCTGTGGCTGTGGGCTCCTTCGATTTTTTAAACTGTAACGCGATGGTAAAAAATATCAATGAAAAATTGTGCCTGATAAATTGTACATCGCCGTGATGCGCTATACTATTCATACATGCAGGATTTTGGACAAACATTTGGTGGCGAGCGATCTTCTTCTGAACCGCGGCAATTTTTTGCCAAGTTTAAAAACAAACTTAGCCAAATCGCTTTGAAAACTCGCCTTAACACTCTCCAAACATATTTATCAAAATTGGGCTCCAAAATAGTGGCTGTTGGCCTTCGCCTTCAGGCACTACCAGATCAGCCGAAAGTTGTTACAATTGGCTCCATGGAGATTAATTTGACGGCAGCTTGGAAAATTATCACCTCGCCTCTAGCCTGGGTAGGTAGAGTCATTAGCAAGCCGCGCGCTGATTCGCGCCGATCGTCAAGATTTGAGCGGGCCAAAAAGAAAATGACGGCCTTCAAGTTGGCCAGGCTTATGGCTTTTGGTCTACTATTTGGTTCGGTAGCTGGCATCATGGGGTTTTTCATTCTGTTTGCTTGGTTCTCTAAGGACTTGCCCAAGCCGGGCGAGGTTGTGCGTCGGACTGGGTTTAGCACCAAAATTTTTGATCGAAATGGCAAACTTCTCTATGATTTGTACGATCAAGAACGACGCACTCCAGTTAAGATTGAACAAATTCCCGAGACGCTCAAGCATGCCACCGTGGCCATTGAAGATAAAGACTTTTACAAGCATCAAGGCATTGACCTGCTGACTCCATTGCGTATGGTTTATAACGTCATCTTTCGTCAACGTGTAGTCGGTGGCTCCACCCTGACACAGCAACTAGTAAAAAAAGCCCTGCTGTCAGATGAGCGAACCTTGACCCGCAAATTTAAGGAGTTTGTGCTTGCGCTGCAAATAGAGCGCACATTTACCAAAGATCAAATACTCGAGATGTATCTCAACGAAGTTCCCTACGGTGGTACCGCTATGGGCGTTGGCAGTGCATCCGAGGTGTACTTCAACAAACCTGTTTCGGAGTTAAATACAGTTCAAAGTGCTATTTTAGCCGGACTGCCTCAGCGGCCCAGCGCGTACTCGCCGTATACCGGTAAGAGTGATGAAAATGGTGTGCCTCTTTGGAAGATGCGGGCTCAAGGTGTGTTGAGGCGGATGCATGAGGATGGATATCTGACAGACATTGCCTACGAACAAGCTCAGGGCGACCTTGAAGCAGTTGTGTTTGATCAGGCAGTCGTAGATATAAAAGCACCTCACTTCGTTTTCTACGTCAAAGATAAACTCTCTGAGTTATATGGTGAGGATGTGATTGAAGCCGGCGGCTTCAGGGTTACAACCAGTTTGGATGGAGATATTCAGCAAGCTGCCCAACAAATTGTCGCCGATGAGGTAGCCAAAGTTGAATCTAAATTGAGTATTTCAAATGGCGCAGCCATGGTCATGAACCCTACCAATGGTGAAATTTTGGCCATGGTGGGTAGTCGGGACTTTAACAATGCCAGCATTGGTGGCCAGTTCAATGTGGTGGTAAATGGCTTGCGTCAGCCGGGATCATCGATTAAGCCAGTCACGTATTTGGCCCTGCTCCAACGAGGGTACACACCCGCCAGCATGTTGGCCGACGTTAAAACTCAGTTTGCCGCTCATGATGGAGTCAAGCCTTACGAGCCTAACAACTATGACGGTAAGTTTCGCGGTCCAGTCAGTGTCCGCAACTCCTTGGCCAGTTCTCTAAACGTGCCTGCGGTGAAGGCATTGGCCATAGCCGGCTTGGAAAACTTTTTAGACTTGGCATTTAGAATGGGATTTGTGACCCTGGAGCCGACCAAGGAAACTATGTCTCGCGTGGGCTTGTCGGTAACGTTGGGTGGTGGTGAAGTCCATATGATTGACACTGTTACCGCGTACTCAGCTTTTGCAAATGGCGGTTACCGGGTTGAGCCAGTGTCTATTCTTAAAATTGAAGATAAGGATGGTCGGGTAATGTTTGAGCATCACGCTGTTGAAGGTTCCCAAGTGCTTACGGCCGAAGAGTCTTTTTTGATCAACAATATCTTAGCTGATGATACTGCGAGAGAAATGGCTTTTGGTAGAAACTCACTGCTCAACTTGGGTGCTGGAGTCTCAGTTAAAACCGGAACGACCAACGACTTGCGCGACAACTGGGCAATTGGTTGGAGCAAAAGTGCCATCGTTGGCACTTGGGTAGGAAATAACGATAACTCACAAATGAAGTCGGTAGCCTCTGGCGTGAGTGGCGCTACCCCAATTTGGCGACAGATCATGCAAGCTTTGATCAAGGCTGGTTATGCGGCACCAAACTGGGAGCCCCCATCTGGTGTAGAAAAAGTTCTAGTTGATAGCGTGTCTGGATATCCAGCCCACGACGAACTTGAACAGCGTGAGGAGTTTGTAATCAAAAATACATTGCCCGCTCTCCCCGACCCAATTCATGGCAAGCTCAAGCTGTGCAAAGGCCAAAACAAGCTGGCAACTGATGCCCAAATAGCAGCCGGTGAGTATGATGAAAAAGTATTCATCTCCTTGAAGGTGACCGACCCCATCAGTACCGATGGAAAAAATCGTTGGCAGGAAGCAGTTGATGCCTGGATTAATGGCCAAACTGATGATAAGTTTAAGCCGCCAACTGAGCTTTGCGGCGACCAGGGCGATGTTTTTGTGAAGCTGAATAAGCCAGAAAATGAAAAAAGCTACTCAGAACAAGATATTGAAATTGATGTCAGTGCAGATTCTAATCAAGGTATTGAGAAAATAGAAATCTGGGTGAATGGCAGCGTCCGTGAAGCAGTTACATCCGGTCACTATAACAGCAAACTGAATTTTCCAGCCGGCCAGTATGAAATTTGGGCCAAAGCCTTCTCCAGATCCGGCAAGTTTGCAGAGAGTGCCAAGGTCAAAATTGGTACTGGTGGCCAGGGCTGGCAACCACCAAGCCCATCCCCTACCCCTTCGCCATCGCCCACGCCTAGTCCGTCTCCGCTACTTCCGAGCCCTTCACTTGGACCATAGCCAGCAGGCAGATTAGAACTAACATTCTTCCAGAATCAATAGTGACTGCATAATGATCAAAACTGACCATTGGTAACAAGGCGGCTGCCACAATCCAGCCTATTTTCTGTTCACCCTTGCGAGCCATTTGCCAGATAAATACAGCCGCGACCAACACTCCCAGTAAGCCAGTCTCTGCTAGCAACGTAATGCCAGCATGATGTGGAGGTTGGACGAAACGAACAATTTCGCGAACTTGGCTATATTGCTCAATTTGGGCGGCAGAATTTTGCAGACCAACTCCAGTCAGTGGCTGAGATAACCACATCTGCCAACCGGCCTGATTGAGATAGGCGCGGCGCGTCAAAGAATCACTGGCGCCTGGCTGAGCCGCAAGTAGTGACACCATAATTGGAGCGCAAATGAATACCACCAACCAAGATATCCATCCGACATTTTTCAAATACCTTTGCAGGTTTTTGGATAATTTTTGCCAGCGGTGACTAAATAACCAGCGCGAGGCAATTAAGCCGCCGGTGCCTAGCGTCAACCCCATCGTTGCCGAGACAGATTGGGTGGCGGTAATTGCCAGCAAGGCCAAACCAGTTGTTAGACCAAGAAATAAAGGCGTCACCCGGCGCAGTCCTTGCGCAGGGGGTGTAGACTTTCCCAATAAAATCGCCCAAGATAAAATCAGGTATACCACCAGGACGCCCGCCAATATGTTGGGGTGAGCCGTGGTTCCCATAGGTGCAGTTAACTGTGCGCCACCCCAGCTCACTCTGGAAAGTCCCGTCCATGCCTGCATATTTCCTTCGCCCAAAAACCAATATCCGGCTAATGATCGTTGCCACCAGAACTGGTAAAGTGCGACTAAGGATTGAAATAAAACGGTAGCTAGAAGTGAATAAATCCCTACTGGGGATTTGAAAAATAGGGTCACACGTTGGCGGAGTGTTTTTGAATTCAAGATAAGCCAAAGCAGTGCGCCAACAACCATGTACTCACCAAACTGCACTACTGCTGCGGCTGCAAACATGGCTTGAGTTTGCCGATAACCCAGTGCCAGAACCGCAATGACTGTCGCCCAAGTTTGCCAGCGCTTGCTGGCTGATTTGAGAGTTGAAGCCAGACCGCGCGCATGCCAGAGTCCCGCAAGTAACAATCCAATTAAAATAATTTCCTGAATGCTGATCCGCGGAAGAGCATAGTCAACCACTAGGCCTCGAACCATCGCCGACTGCGTGTTGAATTGGAGAAATAAATTAGCTGGCACCAAAAACACCAATGCTGCCAAAAGTATGGTCACAATCATGGGGTTATTGTAGCGCACCTACCAGCGTGCCGCGGTACTGCGTCTGAACCAAGCTCACAACTTGTTTACGCAGGCGCTCCACGGCCTCAGCGGTCAAACTTGCGTCCGCAGCCCTGTCAAGGTACTGCAGCGAAAAAGTGGCGTTGCGTTTGTACAGATCTTTGAGTGTGACTTGATCAATATGTGGAGAAACGGCCGCGATTGAAGCCAAAACATCTCCAACCAGCACAGTTTCTGGCAAAGTGAATGTAAGGTCTTCCAAAACTGCAGGGCTCTTGGCAATAGCTTGGTAAGCTGGGTGCGTTTGCGCCACGGTCAAAAGTTGCTCGACGGGCAGCTCAAACACACTCTGGCCGGCGCTGGTGAGTCCAACTATACCTAGCTCGGTATTTCCACTCATAAGTATGGCTGATTGGGACATACCAGGCGCTGGGGCTGCCATGGGCTGCACCCGCAGTTGAGTGATAAAAAACTGAGCCAGCAGTCGCTCTAGATCACCTTTGGCTGAGCGATACGGCTGGCTAGAAACTAGCGTGAGGAGCAGTTTTTGCTCAGGCAAATCAGCGGTCACCGGTTTATATACATGGGCAATTTCAAAGACTGAAAGTTGCGTCCGTAAAGGGTTGGCCAATATAACTTCAGTCAGTGAAGGAACCAAGGACCGGCGCAAGTAAACTCGATCATCAGATAGCGGATTGGCCAACTTGAGATGGTCGGTGAGCTGATGGCCACTTTCTAGCGCCAAAGCTTCGCTGACCATGCTGTAGGTGTAAACTTCTTGCCAGCCAATGGCTGCCAGGAAGTGTTTGATCCTATTTTCCAGGTCAAAGTTCACGCCGTCAGGTTTGATTTGGGGAATACGAGTGTCCATCAGCACGCTGTCCAGTTTGTGATAACCGTACATCCGGGCAATTTCTTCAATAATGTCGGCGGGAATGGTCAAGTCAGGTCGGAAAGTCGGGGGTGAAACATGTAGTGCGCCTTTCTTCAACTCAACTTCGCATTCAAGTTGTTCCAGAATTGTTGTAATAGTTTTAAGCGGAATTTCCACTCCCAAGTATTCCGTAATGCGGTCAAGCTTGACCACAACTGGCTTGAGAGAACGCTTGCCCGGGAATTCGTCATGGATGGCGCTAGCCAACTGAGCCCCGCACAGTTGCTGATAAAGCTGAATCCCACGTTGAAGTGTGGGTTCGGCTGAGTGGGGGTCAACATTTTTTTCTGAGAGTTGAGCCGCAACTGTTCGAAT
>CAZSHY010000006.1:0-11619 GCA_964607125.1 uncultured Pseudomonadales bacterium
TTATAGCAAGAACGGTGAAACTAATTATTTAAGCACTTTTTTACTGCGCCGCTCCAATATGCCGCGCACGGACGGACTGATTTCTTTATCTGTCCTGTGAGTACAACCCAACCAGCAACACGGTCTGCGCTTGCCTTGATTAAGATCCTCAAGCATTCGCTCAACATGACTCGTTCTAGTTTCTTCTTTTTTAACAAAGGTAGTCCAACATATCCATTCATTGCGGGTCAGAGGGGTTAAACTTTCCCAAACCGCTAGTGCACGAGCATCAGAGGCTAGGGCGCGCCCCATGTCTTCTGGCAGGTCGTGGGCAGTTCCGGCAGATATGTTTGTTTTGGTCATGGTTTTGTTATATCAGCTTGCTTGTGTGTACGCAAAATCGCAGTCATAGATTTGCCGCGGGCAAGTTCATCAATTAGTTTATCAAGAAAGCGAATTTCCCTCATGGTAGAATCGGCAACTTCCTCCACGCGCACACCGCACACCACTCCTTTGATCAGATTCCGCGCTGGGTTAGGCTGAGGACTCTCTGCAAAAAAAGTCTCAAAATCAATTTGTGTAGTTAAAATTTCTGCCAATTGCTCAGGCGAGTAACCAGTTAGCCAGCAGATGATTGTGTCAACCTCTGCTTGGGTTTTGCACTTTCTGAGGGCTTTATTCACATAGTGTGGGTAGACACTGGCAAAACTGGTGGTAAAAATCCGGTGAGCCGGCATATAAATATATTATACGCCATGCTCACCGGATAAAGCCTGCTGCTATTATCTTCTTAATTTTCTGACGATGAAGATAATCAATGCCGCGCCCACAACCGCCACCAACATGCTATATAAGTTGAAACCTGTTACTCCAGGTTGACCAAGCATATTAAACAAAAATCCGCCGACGGAGGCGCCTACTATTCCTAACACGATATCTTCAATGGTGCTGTGATCGCTTTTCATAACCAGTCCAGCCACCCATCCAGAGATAGCTCCGAGTAGAATCCAAAGTAGTACGTTCATACTGTTTTTTCCTTTTTAATTATTACTGTTACTTAATACTGTAAATCTAGGCAGATTGCTCTTTTCCTGACACCGTGCGGAGGAGGGCGATTAAGCCCCATGCCAGTACCGCATATACAATCAGTGCAACTAGGGTAGCAGGTTCAAATACCGAACTGGTTTCAATTCCGCTAGTAATCCCTCTTCTAAAGATTCCCTCAAAGGGAAAGATAAACATTTTTGTAATCATATAAATGATTTCTACAAATGGACTAAATGGATTGGCGCCACTCAGCTTCAGAACAAATCTGAATGCTAATAAAACTTCCAAAACACCGACTGCAAAATTAACCAACTGTTCTACATATTGCAGAGTGCTAAGTTTAGTTTCAACCACACTGTTGGTTGATGTTTGCATAATTGGTTGGCCGCCATTTACTTGAGTTGTAGTAGTTCTTCGAGTTTCCGTCATAATCACTTTCTTAATAATTGTTTACAAGACAATATTCGTGGTACTTAGTTGTTCTAACTTGGAGATTAATTCTTTGGTAGAGTACGTCGATGTATTCACCTGATTACTTTCAAAAGTTCTCAGCCCTTCAATGATTCTGCGAGCGTAAACCGCTTCGTGGGTGCGTAAATTTCTAAGTTTGATTTCATTCTCTTCAAATGTTTTTGAAATAATTACCAACTGTGAAAAGAAGAAATTGGTATTAATTAAAATATTGGAGATGTTTCTAATGTCCACACTATAGACTTCTGATGAGAGAAATTTTCGTTTAACGATAGCTACCCGACCCTCTTCTATAACCAAAGAGTTGGGAAACAAGTCTATGGGGAATGCGTGAGATGAAATACTTACCAAAATCCGGTTTGATTTTTTGACCAACTCGTCTACTGTGCGTTCGTTTTCTGTTTTAGGACTCACGCTGTTGTGAATTAGGACCTTGGTAAGTTGAGAGTTCAAGGCTAATTAAGCCTCGAGTTTATTCTTATAAGTTATTATTAACTAATTATACGTTATTTGATGACTGAGGTATAGCCTCAAACGCTGATCAGTCATTTTTCCTCAAGATCAGGATGAACCATTGAGCATTTTTTGCGTGACGTCCTGGACGAACGACTTATTGAATGCTCTGTCAATCGCTTGCACTCTTAGATTGGGTTCTGGGCCGAGTAGCTCAGAAGCCTGACTAGGTGAAGTCTGCTTAGACAACCAGCGTTGCCGATCCTGTTCCTTGATGATGACTGGCTGTCGATGGTGTACACTTGCCAACTCACCAACTGATTGGCAAGTGATAATTGTGACGCTGGCTAGTTTTTGTTGCGTTGGAGATTGCCACTCTTCGTAAAGTCCGGCCAAGGTCATAATCTCCGTTTCAGGATCAAAAACTTTGAATGGTTGTTTATTTTTTCTTCCCCCGTTTTCCAGAGTTTGAAATTCATAAAACCAGGTTGAGGGAATTAAGCACCTCTGCGCTGACTGCCAAGGTGCTCGATACGTGGCTTTGGTTGCCATATCTTCTGAGCGAGCATTAAATGTAGAGAACTTCAAGTCAGTTAAGTCTTGTTTCCACCATCTGGGAATGAGCGACCAGTAACGCATGACCAATTGATTGGGAGAGTTTTGGGAAATTGTAGGAATTAAAGACTTAGGATAATGCTTAAGCGAGAAGATGTCACTTTTAAGGTCGGCATATGAACTGGGCAAATTAGTTAGACCAAAAATGTCTGCTATTTCCCTTGCAGATTTACCAGTTGAAAAGGCGAAAAAACCACACATATGAATGTTGAAACTCTGCGATTAGTATAGCATTGTGATGTAAGAAACAGTGCGTTTGTCACAAACAAGTCAGTACATCCTATTTGTATAAAGAGGTATATACTGCGCTTATGACAACCAAAAAACAAATCCCAGCTGATCAAGCAAAACAGATAGGTGAAAAACTGGGGGTGACCTGGGATAAGTTCGATGTCAACCAATTCAAGATTGGAATGGAAGTAGAGTTGGAGCACGGCACTGCCAGCCCACAAACCAATGTGACAGATGATGATCTGATCACGACTGGCAAAATTGCGCTTGCCCACCTAAACGAGATTCCTGATTACTACACTCGATTGATCAAAATGGAACAAGAGGCGCTTGGGTAATGTCGTCAGATATTTCCACTCGCACTTAATCACCTTCTGGCGTACCATTGTTTTATGAAGCCAATTGTTTTATCGGGCACGTGGATCGTTGATGCGCCGCTGCAGCGACTTTTCCAGATCGTGACAGATTTCGAAAAAGCTCCCAAGTATTTTCCGCTGGTAGCGCAGTCGATGAGAATCACACACCGAAGGGGCAACTTCTTGAATATCGAAGCCGTGCCAAAAACCTTTGGCATTCCGTTTAAGGTTGAGATGGAAACTCAGCTGCTGCCCAATCAAGGGTTTATTTCCAAAAACACCTCCATCGTGGCGATTGAGAACGAAAGTTTTTTAATGGAGGAAGTTGCCAACGGCACTAAAATAACATATAGAAACGAGGTAACTATTAAAAATAACTTTTTGCAAGTTTTTGCTAAATTGCTCATTGGCAAACCCGCGCTGATGTTTTGGAAATTCGCGTATATTGATCGGTTGGAGAAGTTAGCTAAGTCGGAGTCTGTCCCAAACTTAATTCTCAACGGCAAATCTCGTTTCCTGTGAACCGTTATCAAGCTCTGTTCTTGAAATTAAGCGGAGATTTCTGGGCAAACCCTTTGCAAACAGTGGTTTGCCTTCACCCAAAATGACTGGCTTACATATCAGCCAGATTTCATCAATTAAATTTTGAGCTAGAAATGACGCGTTGAGCTCATGGCCGCCAGCCAATAAAACCTGGCTATATCCTATTTTATTCAGCATGGACAACACCTTTTCAGGCTCATCACTTGTAAAAATGACATTCTTTATTTGTTTTTCCAGCAGAATCTTCTGTTTTGTCAGCACTACTTGCAAAGCGTTATGATTTGGCAAGTCATCACCGAAACTTTCGTAGGTTCTGCTGCCCATGATCATCACACCGCACTTGAGCATCAAGTCATCCATTCGCTCGATGTCAGATTCTGATACCCATGAAACATCATCATTCTTGCCAGTAGTTCTTCCATCGACTGAAATAGCCATGTAGAGGATTGTTTTCATTAAATGAATTATAGCAGGGGTCTAACCGACTTTGACTACATGCCCTGCGTCACAACTTTTTCCATGATCTTATCGTTAACAACACCAAGAATAAAATAAGGATTATTGCTGTTTGTCCGCTTCATTACTACCCAAAATGGTTTATCCATAATCAATAATTTATTATTTTTCACCATTACGAACGTATCAAGCACATCAATAACTGCCTCATTCTCGACTCTAGCACCTTTGTAGTCCATATCAAAAGCAATGTTTTCGTACATTTCACTAATGCTATATCCAGAGAAATTTGCATTGGCAAATGGAATGTTTAACAGTTCGTTATAATGCCTTCTATACTCCAGGTGTAAATTAGGCATTGCAAATACATCATACTCTCCCAAAGAAGCAAAACTCTCCTGCGAGTTTTGCACAATTTCATTTGCAACTGCTGTTGGATCGTTCATTTCAAAGCCTTTGGCGACAATTAGTTGATCACCACGATTTTTTAACCGGAGAGAAATTATGAACTTGTCATCATTCCAATACTTTACTATCTCAACATTAGTTCGAGATTTTTCACCATCGATAGAGAACCCTTTGTATGTTAGGTCGAGAAATTTGACTGTAGTTTCCTCAAATGCAACTGGGTACTCTACTTCTTTAAGAAAGTAAGCGTAACTTATAATGTTCTGAGGGCCGAGGTGCAAGTTCAAGTCACCAAATGATTTGCTAGGAAATTTTCTTTTTGATTCCTTGTTAATAGTATCAACTGTTGCCTGACCATATCCGCTTTTGACGTAGTAACTTTTATTATCAAGATCGTCGGTTGTAACTGCCGGAGCATTAAACTTAGCAACAAGGCTCAAAACCTTTTCGTCTTGGGAATTTAGCTGAACTGGCTCTTTTATGATTGTCTCTGCCAATTCATTCCACGCCAAATTCATTGCCCCACCCCAAATATAATTACCTTCGTATAGACTGCCAACGTAGTTTCTCTCCCTGGTGATTCGGCTTGTATTATCTCGGAAAATGAAACTTGAAATTTGAGCAAAGTTGAAATAACCACTAACAAGAGCAATGATGCTAACTGCTAATAAGAAGATTGCTTTTTTTGATTTTGGTTTCCGGCGCATATGATGAATGAATAGTTTAATTTAGAAATTCAATCCTAACTATTCCCCCGCTTGCCTGATAGTTTCCAAGTCAATTTTTTTCATGGGCATAAAAGCTGCAGTTACCGCATCAGCCTTTTCAGGGTTACGCATCAGTTCATCAAGAATTCTGGGTGTAATTTGCCACGTAACTCCAAATTTGTCTGTGCACCACCCACACTGCTCTGACTCGGGAACACTTGATAGTTTTTCCCAAAAATAATCAATTTCCTCTTGTGTTTCGCACTCCACGATATATGAGGTTGCGCCATTAAGTTTAAATTGTTCAACTGGACCGCCATTGAGAGCCATGAAGCTGATTCCATCCAGCTCATATTCAGCGGTTAGGACAGATCCCTCCGGTCTGCCACCAACTTCTTCAATACCCTTGGGTGCTTTTGTGATATCGCCAATCTTAGCACTATGTTCACCGGGTGCAGAATTGAACGTGTCAATGTAGTAATGTGCCGCCGCTTCGCCATCGTTATTTGCAAACCAGATGCAGGTAATAAGCTTACTCATACTAATTATCCTTGTTGAATTCTACTATCCACTCAATTCCATATTTGTCGCGAAACATTCCTGCGTATGAGCCCCAAGGTCCATCGCCCATAGGTCCCTCCACTTCTCCGCCAGCTGAAAGACCTGCGAACAACCTATCTGCCTCTGGCTGGCTTTCTGCACTGACTAAAATCTTACTTCTGTTTTCCCGCTCATTGACTCGACCCAAAACCTCAGGCACATCATTGGCGACCAGCAGTGAACCACCAGCAATTGGCAAGGCAATATACATGATTTTATTTACTTCTTTTTCTGGTACAGGAAAATCAGCGCTGGCAATATCTTTGAAGCGTATGACTTTTGTGTACTCTCCGCCGAATACCGATTTGTAAAAGGTGAATGCTTCTTCCGCATTGCCGTTGAAGTTAATCCAAGGGTTGAGTGTTGCCATAGGCCAAATGATAACAAAATAACGTTGGAAGATAAAGGGGGGTTACTAAACAAACTCGCTCATGATTAAAAAGGTTGTTATGTCAGTTCTTCAATAATAGTATTTACTGAAGCCCAATCCTTCTTAGCGTGACCATTGTCCATTGCCTTTTTATATTCTTCCAAAACCCCATCGAGCAAACAGACATCTAAATCTTTAGCCATCTTTTTTGCATAGCTCAAGTCTTTGGAAATCCATTCAATAGAAAAGGTCGTGGGATTTGGTTCCTCAAAGTAAGTCTTTTGGGCGATTCCAGTGATTGTGCCTCCTGGTCGATCAACCAAAGCCTTGCTCACTTTCTTCAAATCCATGTCGTAGGCTTTGGCAATTTTCATCGCCTGACCAAATCCAATTATATGAACTGCTTGCAGAAAGTTGAGAATTAGTTTGTACCTCATGCCATGACCCTCGGGGCCGAAGTGGAAAATCTTTTTAGCAACCACGTGTAGTACTGGCTCAATCTGTTGAAGTGTGGATTCATTCCCACCACATAGTAAGGTCAAGCTTCCAGTTTCAGCTCCAACGCGACCTCCAGTTAACGCAATGTCCATAAAGGATAAATTTGCACTTTTGCATTTTGCGATAAGTTCATCTACCCATTCAATTGAGAGGGTAGCACATGCAATTAAAATCTTATCATTTTTAGCACCTGAAATTATCCCGCTTTCTCCCAACCATACATTTTTAGAGGACTCATCATTGGCTGTAACTTCAAAGATAATGTCTGCTTTCCGAGCTACCTCTGCCGGCGAGGAGCAAACGACAGCTCCTCGTTGGCTAAATTCATCACTGACTGATGTTGTTCTGTTCCAAACATATAATGAGTGTTCACCATTAAGAAAATTATTTGCCATTCCCCTTCCCATAATTCCCAAGCCAACTATGCCGACCGATTTTTTCATAATTGATATACCTTTACTGGTTCAACTTTTTCCATTTTCCCATCTGCCATCTCAAACAACATTCCTACCTTATCACCTGATTTGTTTGCAACGGCGTGAGGCATGAAAGGTGGAACTTCAAAAAGTAATATCTGGCCATTAGGATGCATAGGCTCATCATGTACTTGACCATCCGCATCAAGCCAAACGAAGTACAACTCTCCAACGCCAATAAACCACTCGGTTCTTGGATGCTTATGATTGCCGCCCACGCTTAGAGGTGCTAAGTGAACAATTTGCTGATCGTTTATCTTTGACTTCGCAATAGGAATATCATCTAAATTTAGTACCCAGACATTGGAGTCTGGTTTTTTGTAGGAGTAATCTAATTGGCTGATAGTTGGACCCATGTGGACAATTGTAATACATTACGCTGTCTTGGGTAGTTGGCATTTATAATTCCGTAAGTATCTATGCGCAACCACAGTAAGTATTTTGAAGATCGATTTTTTTAGTTCGAGGTATTGAACTAGTAGAGTTGTGTTTAATTGCGTTCAGTAAGTATAATGTTAGGTCTGAGGTAAACCAAAACAGCAGCTCCTCCAAATTGTTTAATCTTGCCCCAAGTGAATTTTGTGGGCCGGCGTCATGAGGGTCTTCCATACCGCAATCAAAGACAGAAAGACATTTTTTTCTGTCTTTTTTGAGAATTTTCTTACCGTCGTTAAGTATCACCAAAATTGTATTCTTATTGAGCATGTTTGAATTGAATTGAGTTGGGGTATGCTTTGAGAAACCCTCGCCGATACCATTAACTACGTGCCTTTTCACCTGTGGATGCATTTCCCCATCATATTTAAACTGCGATCCTTTTTCATCTACCCTTGTTCCAGCGCTTAGTACTTCAACAAATTCACCTATACCCAAAGATTCAATACGTTTATTCATTGCAGCTGCAAAAAATGGACTTCTTCCTAAATTTTCATCACACACAAACAGAACTCTAATTTTTCCATACTTTGCAATTCTTTCTTTAAGAGTGAGAAATTTGTCCAGTTTTCTAGCAGCCGAATTTATAAGTTTAGAAAAGAATACCTTTTGTTCTGTAAAATTAGGTAAAGTACGTCTATAAGGTAGCGCTTCGGCTATAGCGATCATAATTATTCTTATTATATCAAATAAGCTACCTACCAAACTAGATCGTAAGAGTATCCAAGATTAGGTTTGGCATCCAAATGGATTTAGCACGGAAGGTGGTACTACGCGAGTTTAATGTTTTGTTTATTAGCCGTTAATTATCAGCTCCAATTGAATGAAACTTTTGGAAAGTATTTTAGAGCTATCGCTTATGGCATGTGAAATTTTCTAGAAAAACCCAATGATAAGTCCCATTAATGACAAGAGGATTATATTGTACCCAGAATTTATGAAGTACAGCTTCATAGGTCGATGCTCAAATAAGTAATTACTTCCAAGTGCCATTGACACCCAACCAAGACCCGCCGCCAGCCCTGCGAAAAGCCCAAACAAAGCAGATTGACCGGGTCCAATAAATGCCGCGAGATTCAACGCCATAACTAGAGTGAAAAAATATGAACCAAGAGCACGCATGGGCATACCTTTTTGCATCTGGCTGTCACTAACTCCGGCTAACTTTTGCCAAGATTTAGCAAACAAGACTGAGTACCATAGGTACCCTAAAACAAGACCCGTAAATGATGCCAGAAATGCTGCTAGTAAGTTTATTTCCATATGAGTTTTAATATAGCAAATTTGAAGGTATTATTAAATAAGAAAAGCGATAGCTGCCTGCTGTAGGCCATATCATGAAATGTTCAGTATAATACTTTATATTATCCCTCTATAAAAATATGTTAGACTTAATTCATGGAAAAGCTAATTATGTAAATAATGCTATGTACTCTTTGTAAGAGAACATCTTGTATCTTTTATTACCTGTTATTTCATGTAAGATTCCCAACTCGAGAAATTTACGTACTAAAGCAATAGCATTGGGATTTTTAAGTTGTGCAATTTTCTCAACATCTTTGATTCTAACTATAGGATTTCTATAGAGTGAGTTTAGCAAAACCATACCCTTTGATGAGTTTCTACCAATTCCTGCAACTTTTTCTAAATGAGAATCTCTTAACTCTCGAATTTTCCTGGCAGTCTCAACCGCTTTAACAGAAGTTTCAATAATTCCTTCTAAAAAGAATTCTAACCACCCTTCAATATCATCATTTCGCCTGAAGCTATTGAGTCTTTCGTAGTACTCTTGTCTATTTTCTTTGAAGTAATCGGATAGATATAGAAGTTGCTTGCGCAGAATATTTTGTTGACAGAGATAAAAGGTGATAAGCAGTCTTCCTATACGCCCGTTACCATCAAGAAAAGGGTGAACTGTTTCGAACTGAGCGTGTATTAGTCCAATTTTTATTAAAATAGGTACTCCAATGTCCGCATGCATGTATTCTTCTAAATTTGCCATTAAATACATAACTTCAGTATGTGGAGGCGGAACGAATCTGGCTGTTTGAAGTGAAGATCCTCCTATCCAATTTTGAGATACTCTGAATTCTCCTGGTGTTTTCCACTCTCCTCTGACACCTTGTAACAAAGTCTTATGAATGTTTTTAATTAATCTCAAAGACAATGGAATCCCTTTTAAACCTTCCAAACCAAAGTTCATGGCTGAAATATAATTTAAAACTTCATCTACATCTTTATGCATTTCTGAATCTTCAATTTTTGCCTCTGCTTTAAGAACATCAACAAAAGTTGCCTGAGTCCCTTCAATTTGACTTGAAAGAGTCGCCTCCTTTCTGACATACATCAGAATAAAAAAGTCCACAATATCTTTTGGAAGACTGTCGGCAACACCATCCAATCTTCCCAAAGCCAAATCGGCCTTAGAAAGCAAAAACTGCAACTCTGGTTTTATTTGTACGTCAAAAGGGAGGTGGTTGGGAATGAACGCTTTATACCTCAAAACGCCCTCAAGTTGACTAACAAAGTTACCTGTTCTCATAAATATTTATCCATAGATTGGTTGTTTATAATCTATGTTTAATATAATATAACGTAGATTAAATGCTGTCAACATAGAAGATCCATAGATTAAATCTTCTCAATCTAATTTAAGGGGTAGGATGTGTAGATTAGCAACAATTTCTAACTCACGGTCAGAGTATTAAGTCATTAGGATATACCACTTGATGAAAAATGAAACTCTTCGAGTGGGTTAGCACCCTAATGGATTTCGCCTGGAGAAAGTGAGAGAGTTTATTGTGGGTATTTTGGATTGGGAAACGACGGTCTTCCTACTTACTAATACTACCTAGCGGTGCATTGGATCATTTATCTGGAAAATTTGTAAATCATTATTCTCAAAGGCAATCCTCAAGATAGTAGCAATATGGAGTGCTAAAAAATACTCCTTACCAGCAAGAAGATGTATACGCTCAAGTAAAGTGCCTTCCCCAACATCGTGGGGATCATCCATGCCGTAGTCCAAAACAGCATAGCATTTTCTTTTAATTCTTTTAGAAATCTTTATGATGTCATTTAGTGCAACGATGATAGTATTTGGTGTTACTAATTTTTCATTTAGTTGTTGCGCCCGATGCTCTTGAGGATTTGAATCTGGAATGAAGCCCATTACTATTCCAACTATTGGGTGAACCCCACCTCCGTGTTTTTTGTCTGATTGCTTGCTTATAACATCAGTACCAGCACTAATAACTTCAACATAATCTTCTAAGCCAAATCTTTTTATATGGTTTTTCAAAAGGGCAACAAACGTGGGACTTCTCCCCAAGTTTTCGTCGCAAACAATAAGTATTCTGATTTTTCCATACCTAGCAATTCTTTCAGCAAGGTTTGGTGAAAAAAATAGAATGTTACGGATAAGACGAAATAAATCACTGAAAATTAACTTAAAGGATAAAAGTGTTTCTTTATGCGAAGCTACTGACCTTAGGTATGTTTCTTTTGTTGCTGACAATGACATGATTCATATTATAACAACATCAATTTTGTTTATAAAACAAACCTTCTATATATTGCAAATCACTTTTTGGTTCGTCATCAGTTAGACTTTCAATAATTTCACCCTTTTCTTGATCTTCAAAAACTATTACCCATTTCCCCACGTGTTTGTTGTATTTACAGCCAGGAAACAGCGTATGGTGGTGCCAAAAAACACCTTTAGACGTTAGTTCTTTTGCTCTATCAAGTAATCGCTGAACTTGTTCTGACGGAGAGACCGAGTTTTTGCTAAATTCTTCTTTGATCACATCTTTGCCGTGTAAAAGTGCAACTAATTCTTGACCAATTGCCATATAAGGCTCATCAGAATAGACAACATAGAACTCATTATCTGTTGAATTTTCAAGAATTAATGCATATTTATCTTCACCAAAAAGTAGTTTTTTTCGCAATGTTTTTAAGAATGTTTCTTC
>CAZSHY010000006.1:11629-30883 GCA_964607125.1 uncultured Pseudomonadales bacterium
TGAGTTGGCAATTAGGTGTGAGTATATGAAAATGCCAATTTTTACCTTGTTCCGCAAACTGCTGGGCTAATTGTTTAAGTTGATTAGTTGTCATAAATGAAGCATAACAGAAGCTCGAGCCTTCACAAAAGGGCATAAAAAAATAGGATGTAGTTCTTGAGCTAAATAATCTTCTCCGCCCGATGACCGATGTTAAAGGCAATTTTATGATTTCGTCTTTTTCATATACTGAAAGGACGTTTCTATTAGTTTGGTCAGTATTGCTTGGTCTACATCAGAAAGCTTTTGAAGATACAAGCAGCCTACGCTCAATTTGTGTTTGCCGAGCTTTTCCAATAAGTCCTTGTTATTACCGTTGCCGGCCATGATATATAGGGTTAAGTTTTGTTTCCTAGGTGAAAATCCTACCAACGGCCAGTCTCCTTCCTGCGTACTTCGTTCAGACTTATAGTGATATTTGCCAAATCCCACAATACTGGATCCCCACATAACCGGTTTTTCACCTGTAACTCTCTGAAACATTTCAAGTAGGACAAAGCTGTCTTTCCTTTTTTGTTCAGGTTCAACCATATTTAGAAAATCTGTGGGATTTTGATCTGTAGCTTTAGTTTTTAGTTCTGCCATTTACAGATTATATCAGAAGAAAATTGAGCAAACCGTTGTAGACCAAATTTGGGAGTATCTAATGTTACGAACTAATATTTCATTTTATAAATAAAAAACCAAAGAACGAACAATGCCAACGATACTGATACCATATAGAACAGATAATTTAATTGATAGTCTTTAAAAAAGTAATTCCCAAATCCATTGAGTAATACTGAAAAAGGGACAACTAAGTAATAGTAATTTGTATTCTTTTTCATAATAAGTAATAATGTTGGGTAACTTTATAACGGTTCATTAGACGACATTTCATATTTTAAAAGCCACTGGGCAAATGCTTGCTCTTCTGCTCCCAATTGAGCCCATTGGTTTATATATGCTTCCAACCTGTTTTTTTGAATATTAATTACGGTGATTAGTAAGTGAAGGTAAACGTTTTTAAATTCTAGCCGACCGTACTTGTTTAAGCCAACGGATGTATCTGGATTTAGTTTGTATAGTTGTATCGCGCGCTGTGCAAGCACATCAAAGTAAAATATGGGCAGCAAACGTTCATAGTCCATATCCTTCACCAAATTATTTTCAAGTTTTTTTCTATCTTCCAAACTATCAATCAATTCCAAACCAGTGTTTTCATTCTCAATCAAGTTTTCTAGTCTATTCCTCAACATCTCTGGCCAAGGTAGTTGTCCAGACATTTTAAAGAATAATGCCCTTAACTCAATTCCATTTTTAATTTCGGTGACTTCACTTAATGAGTCAAATAGTTCTATAACTTTATTCCAGTCTTCATCATCCCACTTTTGCTTTGAAACCAGCTCAAGTATTTGATGTTGCATCCAAACACTTTTCTTCTCTCGTCTGACAGGAAAAACAGGCTTAATTAGTACCTCAGTTAAAGATGATTCTACAGGCAAATCTCGCACTCCATACTTTCGCTTAAGAATTTCAGCTACTTTCGTTAGTCCGTTTCCAAAAGTCACTTCATGCAGCCCGCCAGCTTCTTCAACTACCGATTCGAGCACTTCCCAAGATAGCGTTACAAAGTATAGAGCGCGTTGAGCAGAAAAATAATCTAATCTTAGCACTCCCACACCATTATCAGCTAATAGGTCCAACCCCTGTGCACTAGCATCCATTTTGTCAGTAAACGAACCTAGATCTCCATTTATTTGATCTTTATTTGACCCGTGTAAAACTCTCCACGTCGGTTGATAACGATCATCCAAATTGGTGCCAATTTTGGCTTGTGATTGCGAGACAACTTTCATGTCTCTTTCGAGTGGCTGAACTCCCACGAATAATGTCACTCCGTCTTTAGTAATTATATTTAGTGATCCTCCTCTCCATGAACTATATAGATCACGATCATATGATTTTGGATCTTCTATATCTTCATTTGAAGCCAGTGTTAAAGCTAAATCACCTCCACCGCCAATTACTCGGTATTGATAATAACTCGGAGCAATTGATGGCAACATCTCGGCAGGTGCGCCGGATTTAGGGTAACTCTCAGAGGAGAAATTGTGTTTCCCTACTAATTCTGGGCTGGCTGCTATGTCAGGGTGGGAGTGAAAACTAATAACCCTTCTCCTAATGCCAGATACGCTTTCAAACGCCGGCCAGTTTATCTTGTGCCTAACGCTACCCAACTCACCAAGCTCCTCAGTTTTATTGACTCGAATATGTTGTTCTGCGTCTCGTTCCTCTTCAATTACGCTTGAGACTTCTCTGTTATTGCCGTACCTAAAGGATTTGTTTCGCAAGCTGATAAGATCAGCCAAGGTAAATTTTGTATCAGCTTCCAATTCTGTCTCATAGCTACTTGTCATCATTTAGTCCTTTATATATGAGTTGATTCTAACAGAAGCGATTTGCTAAATGAGGCTCGATTGAGGCGCCCCAGACATATCGTTACTCGAACAAGGAGGTGGGTGGAAAGTTATTGACTTTTTAAGATTGATAAAAGTCATACATTGCTGAAGCAACCTCGCTAGGCTTTATGTGGAGTAAATCGCCCAAATAGTCGTAGAATTGTTGTACTCTGATTTTAATTTTATTACTTTGAGTTTTTGGCAATTTTAACTCCGGATTAAATGCAGCTTTGGTACCATATAAAAATAAGCTCAATCTTTCGACAATATTAGTTGAATTTGCAGGACTTTTTTCAATTGTCTCTAAAAGTTTTTTTAACCCAAATTTGGAATAAACAAAGTATAGTAATGCTGCATCAATCATTTTTACGTTATTGTCTGGAGGATAAGGGTAATTTAAGCATTCACTAAATGGCAGAGAACTTTGTGTAATAATATCTTTAAATGCAACTTTGATTTTTTCTGAATCACAGCCATTGTTAAGAAACATATAAATCATCTCAGCAAAAGCCTCACTAGCATAAACCTGCTCATAATTAACCTTTTTTCCTAGAATAGTTGAGAGCAGACCTTGAAATGCATGCCCTAGTTCATGTAGGATAACCCTTTCAAGATCCTTAACTGAAGATTCTCTTCGTTTGCCGTTTATTTGAAACAAGTTTAGATTAATAAAAACAACTAATCTTCCCCTATCAGGTTCCCAAAATCCGTTCAAGTGATTTGATGGTTTTTGAACTTTAAGTTTGATTGATCTGATTGGCGAAGCTTTCAAAGCCGTGTCTAATTTGTTTTCACGCATCCTGAAAAATACTAATAATTTTTCCAACGCATCAAAAAATACTTGACTCAACTCCTCTTTGTCCAACTTTGGCAACACTGTTAGAAGTTTTCTATCAAAGTCCACTTTATGACTGGGTAATTTTCTGTTTTCAAGATTAATCATTTGTCTTATTACAAATTGTATCAGAAAAGTGGAATCCTACTCATATCAACCTAATTTCCAAGCGAAAAATGAAAGCTCCACGCTGTAGACCAAGTTAGGAAGTGCTTTGTCTAAAATTTAGCAAGCAATTTACTTGGTTGCGAACTCGTAAAATGAGGCCACTCATCAGAGAACCAACTCCAACCTTCAGGGTCTTCAAAAGTTGGGTATATTACCTTATCTGTATAAATTCCAAAAACAATTTGTTCAAATTCGACATGTAAAGTTTCTTTTGGGAAAGATTTGATTTTCTGTATTGGCTCATAGACAATTGCTATTCTTTTTACATAATTGGGGACAATAGATTTATTTTTAATTTCGATAACAAAACAAATTTGATATTCTTTTGTTGATAAATTAACAATAGCATTATCGTAGACATTATGAGGAAGGATACTGTCTCCACCAATGAGTTTAATCTTCTTCTTTTGAGCATTATTTAAAATATAGGCTTCAAATTTCATATTCGGAGATATTAAACAGTTTTTAAATTCAAAATAAAGTTCCTTTTCATTTAACATACCAGTTAAATTTATGAAGCCTAACTTCCTCCCAATAATTGCAAAGTCTAAACCAAGCTTATTTTGCAAGTATTGCCAGTCTCTTAAACGATTTGGTGATGGGATATTATTTTCAAAAAACTTCGGAAACAAAAAAGAAAAAAGAAGAAAACCTAATAAAGAAAGAATTGATAAACAAGCAACAAAAGTAAGTAAATTATCAAAAAACGATAAACCAAAAAGTTGCAGTGCTTTTATCAAAAAAAACAAAGACATAAAGGAAGAAGAAATAAATATAGCTGAAACAGTTATAGATATTTTTGATGATACTAAGTTTTTAAATCTTTGTTCATAACAATATAATCTATGGGAAAATATAGATTGAGCCTCAGAGTTTTTTAAACTTGACCAATTTTCAGATATAATTAAGTCAAGCGTTTCATCTAGCAATTCTCGTTTTCTATTTAGAAATAATGGTATAAAAATACCAAGAAAAGTAGATAATGAAACAAAAACACTAAATAACGAAAGTATTAAATTACTATTTTCCATACCAATAATTATACCAGAGGTTCGAGCATCTATTTTGGGGTATAGAGTTACAAGAAAGCTATCTTGAGGAAAAATATGGTGCTCCGAGTTGTAGACGAAATGAGGCAATGCTTTACTTAATATCTAAGGGAATAATATCAGAAAGAGTAAATGGTTGTTTTAGTTTATGATTAAATGCTTCCTCCATTTGCAGTGGCACTGGTAAAGCAATCATTCGTTCTAAACGACTTTCGTCTTCAACTTCAGACAAACTTTGGAATCCACTTATCAAGATAAATACCATTTCGTCAAACAAATCCATCATTTTTTCATGTTGTTGTAAAAAATGCCCAGATTCTCCATATCTTTGCGAATTGTATCCATCCTCTAATTCTTTAAGTAAAGACATAAAATCCTGTCTATCACCAAAATGTTTCAAGAATTTAATATCCTCACCCAAATCAATCAACCTTTTGAAATTATGGCCTTTGCTCCCGTAATTGCCATTTTTCTGCCTCCAATTGATATTTTCTTTTTTCAAACATGCTTTTATCAAGTTCTCCAAGGCTTGCTGCATTAGGAGGAATCCAGGGACATAGAAAGTCCAAAAAGTTGCCTCTAAACAATATCTGGCCATAACATAGCAAGATTTTCCAGAATCAAATAAAGTAAAAGGTGTTAGATTTTCTGAGATTTTACTTTTAATGTTTAACATATCGAAAGTATAACAGTAGTTCAAGCTTCCAGTTCGTGGTATGAACTTATTGAGATGTATTCCTTGAGAAAAAAAGTGCTGCTCCCCGAGCGGGCTAGCACTCGAACAGATTTAGCCTAGAGGGAAAAAATGAGTGAGTTTATTATGGGGTATTTTGAGTTGAAGTTAATTTCTTAACAAGTCTATATTCTCTAAAACTTCTTTATACCACAAGTACAAACCAGATATCATGAGATGTCCGTTCTCAGAAATACCCATTAAGTATCGGTTATCTCTAATATGCTGATTATTCCGCAAACGATCTGGGTGCAATTGTGACATTAGATCTTTTAACGAACCCACCAAACTAATCAAACTAGTTGGATCATCAATACTTTCACCATATAGATTTGATGATGTTGCTATTCCCACTTGAGAGATCAGTTTTGACGATTTAGAAATACCAACCTTTACCAACGCTCGGAACGCTTCCTTAGCATATTCTGGCTTCTTCTCGCGAAGACGTGTAATTTTTTTGAGCACATCAACCTTTAATAGGTTTACGTTATCATCAATGTTTATCTTTTTAAGCTTAGAAATAATTAGGGCAAAATCAGCATCTGCTTCATTGATTTGATTATCATCAGCCATATCGTCTACTGCTCCATATACGATTATCGCTCGCTCAAGCAGTCCGTCAGCATCGCTACCACTTTGTCTGATAGCCAATGCTGAGCTTGCGCCCGTAGAGAAAATGGGATTAGGAGAAGCCTTCCAGATAGCTAGCTTTTTAGCACTTTCTCCCGTTACAAATTCGTCCCATGTCCTTATTGCTTGTTCGATATGAACTAAAAGTTGAAAAAGTGTTGGATTACTAAACTTCTGATTAGCTGAATAATAGATTGGTGCATCTTGTCCATTTAATTTTCTTCTCATCTCCCGAACTAAATCGTTCAGGGTCATTGCCGCCCGATCATTTCTCACTACTATGTCACCAATTGACATGAGACTAGGATCTGTAAATTCAGTCAACTTTAATATTTCAATTCTATCTATTAATGGTCGATACATTTGAGTAACCATATCTCGATAGGTTACATTCATTCCAGAGGAAAAGAAGACTTTGGCCAACAGAGAATTGAAGGGAGCGTAACTAGCCAAATCTGACATAATTCCCAACAATAATCTGAACTGAAAATCTCCCCTTAGAACCTCGATGACAGGGAAAGGCCTAGAAAAATAATGGCCATAAACTACGTCTTGTTTAGCTTCATCGAAACCACCCGTTGACCCATTGCTATATTTCCACCCAACGATTGCACTAGAACCGTGAATGATGTCAGTATTCGCTATATCGCCTCTTTCGATTAACTTTCCTAGCATGGTTACTGTTTTTTTCCACTGAAAGGTGGCTGGCTTTGAATCATGCTTCATGGTGTGCCAAAGAGTCTGCAAAACATTAATGATTGGATCTTGATCTTTTTGGAAGAATTCCAACAGGATGGCCGTAAACCCATGAGTGTCTTTAGGCAAACCGGCCTTAAGAGCTTTCCAAAAATCGAAATAGTCAAATTGTTCCATTTCCGATGGAAATTTAAGAGCTAATATTTGTTCAATCAATGATCTAAGCGCCATATTGGAAAAAGAAGGTTGACTTTCTCCTGTATAGCGCGCAAATTGATCTAATTCATTCGCCTGCGGCAAATGTTCTGAGGTTTTGCCATACGTGTAGTCATCGTGTAAGCCAACAACCGCAAGTGGCTCAGTAGGTAGATTTCGAAAGTTGGCAATTAATTTCAACTCACCAGGAGTCAATTGACTTCTTTCCACAACCTCAACGACCGGGAGCCTTGACCCTTTTTCTATAGCAGATTTATAAGTCATAATTTTTATTCATTTAACTTATAGTTAAGAATTATTTCTCTTAAATGCACCGTTCAAAAAATGTAAGCCATAATTATAGGGTAAAACTACCTTTTCGTCAATATACTATAGGATAAGAATGATGGAGGTAGATTTTTTATCCAAATGCAGTTGGATAAAATTGAGAAATGGTAGCGTTCATCACACAGTTCGAATCCCAGGCTAACCGTCCTATCGGGGTCATGAAGTGAAAATTAGATTGATATATGGCTCTTATTTAGGCCTATAATTCAAAGCTCCCCGACTAGGATTCGAACCTAGAACCTTTTCGTTAACAGCGAATTGCTCTGCCGTTGAGCTATCGGGGACTGTTAAAACAACACTGGTTATTCTATCAGTTAGTCTGCAAAAAGCAAAACAACTGCTCAACTCACACTACTCACGCTTCGCCCACCTGTCTAGATCAATTGCCAACGTCTGCGCGTCGTGCCTGAGCCGACAGACCACGCTTAGTCGGTCAGCGGGCCACCTAGCGGCTGCAGGTACTTGAGCACCCGGAAACGGTTCATGTCCGAAACATACAAGTTATCCTGACTGTCGAACTGAATCGAGTACGGCATGACCATATATTCCATAAACTCGGTGTGCGCGTCGGAGTCATACAAATTGTCAAATGCCACTAGCGAGTGCCTGGGGTTAACGACTGACAGGTCCTGGTAGTCATTGAAGCCCACCACAGCCCGGTTCTGACTGTCAAAAGCCACCTGCAGCGGCCCAGTATTTACCAGCCCATACCTGTGTGCCACCGGGGCATAAAGCGTCTGAGTATTGTTGGTCGGAAGCGAGCTCGCGGACCAGATCATGAGCCGTTTATTGCCCACTGACTCAATGGTGGCGTCAGACACATACAAATTACCCAGATTGTCCAGACTCACGCCGCCAGGGTGACACAATCTGCGCAGATCATAATCCTGCACCTGCGTGTGCCCACTCAAGTTACAGCCTGAGTCATCTGCGTCCAGCTGACCAATCACCACATCAACCACAGGCGCGGTCAAGGGGTGGCGAATCCGCAGCACCCGGTGCGCCTGAGTTTGGGTAAACCACAAGTAATCCCCCTCGGCATCGGTGGCTAAACCACCAGTGCCAAACGGTTCAAAACCCAACAGATCAATTGTATTGCCTTCCAAATCCTGCAGGGTATTGGGCAAAGTCACGATCGGCATCTCGCCCATGCTTAGGGGTAACTGGAAAATCTCAATTTTATTGGCGTGGATTACGTACAGGTGACCATTTTCATCCGCAATCATCCGGCCATATTTCTCTGGGTTCTCTGGGGCAGGACTGGTCGTGCCAGCCGCACCCAGTGCCGATTGCCAATTAGTGAGTGAGCTTGGATTATTCCAAAACAGCAGCCTACCGCGATCACTCACAATTAGCTGGCCCTCCGCCAAGACTACTCCCGCAGGACTAGCAAACGACCGACTGGTCAACAGGTTGTGCTCTCCCCCTGAGGAAAACAGAGAGTAATCTGATTTGGCCAAACTGCCCAACATTGGAGCTGCGATAGGACCTGGAAATCTGAGCACATCTTGAAATGCCTCTGACCCACTCAGCCACACATCCCCGTCTGAGGTCAAACCAATTGAACCTCGAGTATCTACCATCCAACAACCAGTGCTGGATAAGCAAGGTGCCACCGGCGGCCAGGCACCGTTGTACAAATCCTTGTACAACAATTTTTGGACAATAGTGCCAGCCAAATTGAACTGAGCCACCACGTGCTTGTCATTGTCACTTACCCACATGGCTTGATTACTTGGATCTAGTTCAATGGCAGTCGGCCGCACAAAACCACTCCCCCAAACCTGGCCAAACATGCCATTAGTCAACGGCGCGGTAAACTTGAGCACGCGATGATTATTTGGACCATCGGCCACATAGACATTGCCCTGAGCGTCGACTTCCACAGCTTCTGGTAGCTCAAACCGATTAAGACTGGAACCAGAAAATCTAGTTGTGAAGCTAGCCTGACCTAGAACCAAATCAGCTGTGGTTTGGACTGAGCCATTGACGTTGGGAAACCTGAGTACCCGATGATTATGACTGTCAACCACCCAGAGATTGCCCGAGCCATCGATATCAACGCTAGCCGAGAATGAATAGTTACTACCTGGATTGGTTGGACTGCCGCCCAATTTGCTCAAGCAAAGCGAAACAGCGCTGGGGTTGGCAGAACCGCGGTTGCATAAAGAATCGGTAAACTGGGTTTGGCCAATCAAGCCATCGGCGCCGGTCGAGTTTATGCCGGGCGCGAATGGGTCGTCATAACGTAAGACTCGGTTATTTTGCCAATCTGCCGCATATAAATTGCCATCGGCATCAGTATCCATGCTGCCATAACTGCCAGCCTCCAGAGGACTAATTTCGTCTGGCTCCATGGTGCACAGGCTACTGGCCGATGCCGTCGCCAAGGTGGGAAAATCAGAGTAGTTGGCATCTTTATTGCAGGAACCAGAGCTGAAATTTGATTGGCCCAAGACCAAAGATGCCGGTTTATTGGGTGTGAGATTACACTTCAGGCCGTTGGCGCAGTCGCTATTTGTCGTACAAGGCGCCAAAGACTCCTTACATGTGCCCAGAGATGAGTAGCCTAAAATCCGACTATTACCAGAGTCGTACACATAGAGTCTGTTGGGGATGGTTGAGCGATCCACATGGACACCACCGGGCAAGTTTGCTCGGTAGTTGACACGCTCATTAATCATGCCTTCCTGAAAATTGGGCTGGCCCAAGACGATGTCTGCCCACCTATCACCCGCAATGCCCCTGATGGCGGAGTTGGCGCTGACAGAAAACTCAAACTGTTTGGCAACGGCAAAAAAGCCGCTGACCACAGCTGTCAGAACCAAACCGAGCATAAAAGAACGGAAAAAGGGGTGTTTCATGCACGCATACTAGCACAAAACTATTCTAAAAAGTCTTGCAGCTTTTTACGCCTGCTGGGGTGTTTCAACTTGCGCAGAGCCTTAGCTTCAATCTGGCGAATTCGTTCTCGAGTGACACCAAATCGGCGGCCGACTTCTTCCAACGTCATCATTTTGTTGTCTTGCAAGCCAAAGCGCATGCGCAATACCCGAGCCTCACGGTCGGACAGGGCGCTGAGCACCTCTTCAATGTTTTCGCGCAGCATTTGCTGGCTGGTGGTCTCGTAGGGCGACTCTTGGCGCTCATCAGCGATAAAATCACCCAGTGTGCTGTCGTCGTCACCTTCACCCACAGGTGCTTCCAGCGAAGTTGTGTTTTGAGCAATCTTGAAGATTTCTTTGACCTTCTCAACGTCCATCTCCATGATCTTGCCAATTTCCTCAGGGGTGGGCTCACGGCCCAGCTCCTGCATCAGTCGGCGCGACGTACGCATCAGCTTATTGATGGTCTCGACCATGTGCACGGGAATACGGATGGTCCGAGCCTGGTCAGCGATGGAACGAGTGATAGCCTGGCGAATCCACCAGGTGGCATAGGTAGAAAACTTGAAGCCCTTGGTCCAGTCAAACTTTTCCACGGCCCGGATGAGACCCTTGTTGCCCTCTTGAATCAGGTCTAGGAAAGTCATGCCCCGGCCAATGTATTTCTTGGCAATCGACACTACCAGGCGCAAGTTGGCGTCAATCAGACCCTTCTTGGCTTTGGGGTCACCGGCTTCTACTTTTTGAGCCAGACGGATTTCTTCCTCACGAGTGAGCAAGGGAATTCTGCCGATTTCCTTGAGGTACATGCGGACAGGATCAGCCACGCTTTTCTTGCCCAAGTTGGAAAGTTGCTCCAACTCCTGGGTGATTTCATCCTCAGTTACCACCTCTTCTTCACGCGCCACCGACTCAAAAATGTCGATATGCTTGGTCATGAACTTGTCGTAAAGTTCATCAAGGGTGCCCAGATATAGCTCTGGTTCGACAAAAACTTCCAGCAGTTCGTCTTGAGTTACATACCCCTGCTGCTGGGCATTCTTGAGCATCTTCTTAATGTCTTCATCAAGAGCGTTGGGGATTTTTTTAGCGTTTTGCTGAGTAATGGCGTAGGAAGTGGGTAAGTCGGTGGAACCGGCGGTGATAGTCGTATCCACCACAGCACTGGCAGTCGTATCGTCAGCAATTGCAGCGTCGAGCACCACCTCTTTCACCACCTTGTCCTTGACCAATTTGGCTTTGACCGGCTTGGTTTTGGGCGATTTAGTCTTGGGTTCTTGAGTGGTTGCGTCAGATTTTTTAGTTGCCATGCCTGCCTTCTTTGAGTATCTCACCAGAGTTAATTTACAGTGGAAGAGTTTGGATTGTATAATTATACAAGAGATGTCAAGGGGGTAGCACTAAGCAGCGGCCGCTGATCGCGGGGGCACCTTGCCCAAAAACCAGCTCCTCACTGTCTGACCCATTCTTCTTGCTCTGGATACTAGTCTTGTTTCTAACCTTTCAGATTTATACATAATTTTGTCAGGATACTCACCGGGTCGCTCGTAAAAAACCCGATCTGGCTGCATCTCTGGCAAATCATCAAGGATCAGAACTCCCGGATCGCGCGCGGGATCAACGATAATCACCTGACCAGCTTCAGTTGTATACCGCACCCAGGCATGGCCTTTATAGGGCAACAAACTTCTGTCAACTGATGCTGAACCTTTCAAACGTCCAGTTCTATATAGTCTTTCAAGGAGGTAACCACATAGCAAAGCTTGGTGTCGGCAAACTCCCCCGCCAGCAAAATCTTTTAAATGAAGTTTTGTGTACTCTTTTAAATGGCCAACTTTTTGTTTGACTGCATCCTCGTTGAATGGCATGAGCTGGCGCGCGAGTTTATAAGCTTCGGAAATAATCACTGACTCGGTCAAACGCTGTGTTTTGGACAGCGTTATTAGCCTAGCCAAGAGAAATCTCTCATTTTGCTTAAGCCAGCCACCGTCCGCTCCATCATCAACCAGCAATATCTCAGCGTCACCCTTGATAAAATACACGCCCTCATTTATAGGCGTGTCTCGGCCAATTATCCGATATCCATCAAATGTGCCCTCTGGATTGCCTTGCTCACGAGCCATCTCATGCGCGCCCTGAGTGTAATCAAAGCCCGCTCCAAAGCGATTCTGCTGGTCTGGCAGTCCCAAAAATTTCTTTACTTTTTGTGTAAAGGTTGGTGGTTGCTCGCGCATATCGCCTAGTTCGCAGTCTTAGATTACCCCCACGCTCTTGCCCGCCTTGGTCACCGCCGCCACAAAGCCAGCAATGTCCTCCGCAGTCTGGGCAGCACTCAGCTGAATTCTGATTTCATCTCGGCCCTTGGTCACAACGGGGTAACTCAAATTGGTCACCAAGTACCCTGCTTCAAATAGCGCTTGGGTCAGAGCCTTGCACTTAGCCGCATCACCTACCAAGAGTGGCTGAACCGCGTGATTGGAATCTGCAGCAAAACTGAAACCAGCTGCCAGCATCTGTGTTTTGAACGAGCCAATATGTCCAGTCAGCGTAGCCACCAGTTTTTGACCCTCTGGCTGAGAGAGCAACTCAACTGATGCCAAAGCCGCACCTGCTGTGGCTGGAGAAATGCTGTTGGAGTAAATGTAGGTAGCTGCCGACTCGCGCAAGTAATCTATGACCACTTGATCCGCCACCACGTACCCGCCGTCAGCCCCAAAGCCTTTGCCAAGAGTGCCGATCAAAACATCTGCTTTGACTCCGGCCACTTCTTCGGTACCTCTGCCAGTGGCACCACTGGCGGCTACGCCATGAGCATCATCTACAACCAAAAGCACGCCATTGGGGAATTGCGCGTCAAACTCATCCACGACCTTGCGCACTCCTGCTAAATCTTGAAACTCGCCGAGCATACTGAACACGCCGTCAGTCACCACCAGGACTCGATCGTACTTGCCCACGCTGGCTGTCAAAACCTCGCGGAGGGAGGCGGCGTCAAGATGTTTGAAAATGGCCTTAGCTTCACCCATATTGGCAATGCGAATGCCGTCAATAATGCTGCGGTGATTCAGCTCATCTGAGATGACCAGAGGATTGTCCTGGAGTTTGGAGTCTTTATTTTGCCCACGTAGCAAACTGAACAACACACCCATATTTGTGGCAAAAGCGGATGAAAAAACCATGCCATCTGCCCGACCGTGGAACGCCGCAAGCGCCTTTTCTAAATCGCGGTGTACCTTGAGCGAGCCAGAAATAAACCGGACCGCACCTGGTCCAGCACCAAACTCTTCTGAAGCGGCCAACTCTGCCTTTTTGAGGGCAGCGTGGTGACGCAGGCCCAAGTAGTCATTGGAATTGAAAATGTTGTACTCCTTGCCGCCAATCATGGCCTTGGGGTTAGGCCCTTTGGTGAAGCTTTCAATGACACGCTCGTGACGCTTGCTGACTGAGGCAGCTTCAACTCTATCGACTTCTTGCTGAAGTGTGGTGTAAAACGCTGTTCTCGGCATATGGTTCCTTTTTGAGTCTACTTAGTTTGTACCAGTGAGTAGGTTGGCTACTAGCTTGAGCTTGCCGCTGGCGGCCAGCAACTCTTTGACATGGGCAGAGCCCAAGTTCAGCTCATCTGCAATTTGATGGAGAGGGTCGGCGGCTTTAATTTGGTGCTGAGCTTCGTTAAGCATCGCTACCAATTTGGGCGGAGCCATCATGCCCGCGGCATCGGCGGTGGGCATCAAATCTTTCATAAGCCGTTTCCATGCCGCAAGATTGCGACCACATACTCCGTAGACCTCTGTCCCCAAGGCTGATCCAAAGTGGTGTCGTGAAAAGACAAAGTCGCGCTGAGGCAATGGTGAACCGTCAGCTTTATTCAGTTCTGCGGGGGCACCAGGCATGGGTGCCGCTGGATCTTCAAATAAACCAAATGCTATGAGCACTTTTTTGGTCAGGCCCATCTTGACGCTGTCCAGCCCGTCCAAAAATGCCAGCGCGTCTTGGTAAGCGCCTACATCGCCTGCAGTGACGATAACTATGATTTGGCGTTTACCTTCAACATGACTGGCTGCCTCGGATGTTTTGGCGTAGACGGCACTGCACGCTCCTTGTTTGAGCGCGAACTCGCGTTTGCCAGCTGAAGGGTTTATGCCTACCACGGTGCAACCGTAGTGCGCAGCCACGGCAGCCATCGGGTAACCTGTCGCACCCAGGCCACTGACCACGCACAAGGTATCTGAGGCGTGCGCCAGCACGCCAATGCTATCCAGCTGTTCAATGATCATGTAAATATTGCCTAATGACTCCAGAGTGCTTGGCGCAGCCAAGCTAGTCGCTACCGCCAGAGGTATTTCTACTGGCAAGGCACTTTCCGGCACGGTGATGATTCGGCTCCAGTAGCCATCAATGGGTTGGAGACGAGTAGTTCCGTCGGCATCCAGCGCACCGCGAATGCCACCGGCTATGCCGTCGCAGCTTTTGCCACTGGCCACACAGTCTTCAAAACTATGATGGTCTGGTCGGGCACAACCAAAGTGAGAATCCAAATTGACGATTTGGCCTATATGCCAGTTAGTCACCGCGGCTCCCACACCTACTATTACACCTGCGGCTTCATGACCAACTACTTTACCAATGGCTTCAGCAGGCAGCGCCCCTTTATGTGCTTTGTCAATCAAAGCAATATCCGTGCCGCATAGGCTGACAGATGTTGTCAACAGGATAACATCCTTATCAGTGGGTTCAGAAACAGCTCTGCCTTCAGATTGAAACTCGATACCCTTGTCGGTATATCGAACGCAGTCCACCTGGCCCAGGGCGTCTGAGATGACGGTCGCGCCAGATTTGGTAGTGGTTTTGGGGGCTGCAATCACAGCCTTTTGGAGATCGGCAATGTCATGAGTACCAAGGAGTGTGGTGAGAGTGTTCATAGTGAGGTAGTTATAGCACTCCAAACTTGAGAACTCAAACCCCGACTCTGCCACGGAGGATCAATGCATCGACGACTCTCTTAACTGCGCCCATGTATGTAGCAAGCCTGCCATCTACTCCGGTGGCTTCCTTTTGCACCCACATTTGGCGAAACGCTGACTGCATCAGCGGTGTTAATTTGGAGATGACTTCATCATGTGTCCAGGTGTAACCATGCAAGTTCTGCACCCATTCAAAGTAGGAAGTGGTCACACCTCCAGCATTGGCTAAAACATCAGGCACAACTAGCACACCTTGCTTAGCTAAAAGTAAGTCTGCCTCTGGAGTAGTCGGACCATTTGCCATTTCAATGATGGCGCGAGCTTTAATTCTTCCCGCGTTTTCCGCCGTAATCACATTTTCCAATGCGGCTGGCACCAACACATCGACATCCAGTTCTAGGAGCTCTTCATTGGTGATAGTTTGCCCGTGATGAACGTCACAGGAATCATCTGTGCACATGCAGTCCGCTACGGAACCATGAGCGCGCTTACATTGAAGTGTTTTCTCTGGATTGATGCTTTTATCTGGTAAATAAATGCCTCCCTTGGAGTCAGAGATGGCGACCACCTGATAACCACGCAGATATGCGTGATGCGCAAACCAATACCCCACGTTACCAAAACCTTGAATAGCAATACGCAAATCTTGAGGCCGATCCACCTGCAAGTGTTTAGCCAATTCATCAAGTACTACCACACCTCCCAGACCAGTGGCTTCCTCTCGGCCCTCAGATCCACCCAGAGAGACTGGCTTACCTGTGAACGTAGCCAGCGGATTTTCTCTGAACGCATGGCCGGGTTTTCCACCTGCCTCTTTCATGAGCACATTTTCAAACTCGTCAACCATCCATGCCATAATTTGCGGAGTGGTGTTGACATCGGGAGCTGGCACATCTGCCCAAGGACCAATGTAATCAGCGATAAATCGGACATATGCGCGACTGAGTCGCTCTAATTCAGAACTGCTTAAGCTGCGCGGATCCACCACCACGCCACCTTTGCCACCGCCATAAGGAATGCCAGTGACAGCGCACTTCCAGGTCATCCAGGTAGACAAGGCCATCACTTCAGCCTTAGTGACGTCCTGGTGAAATCTGATCCCACCTTTGTATGGTCCGCGTGCGTTGTCGTGTTGAGATCTGAAAGCCAAAAATGAGCGCGTGGAACCGTCATCCATCTTGACTTTAAGGTCGCCTTCAAGCACCCTGTCTGGCACCGCCAACTTAGCGATAGCTGCATCAAATGCCTGGGTGTGGGTGTATTGCGGGCGAAGCAACTGGGCAACTAGCTCCAACTGTTTGACCGCGTTTTGGTGCTGGTTGGGATGCTTGGACTTTTGGGACGGTTTCTGCTGGGTTTTGGCCATACTAACCTTTCTGTTGCGCGCCCTACCGGGCGCGCTAGATTCACATGTAATACATTGCTTTTACAACCTAAGTGTGACGCCAGTTCTTAGTGGGCTTCACGCTCTAGCCACCACTCTGCATCCAATGCTGCTTGGCAGCCCTGGCCGGCAGCGGTGATAGCCTGACGGTAACGGAAGTCCACATTGTCACCTGCGGCAAACACACCTTCCACACTAGTCATGGTGGGGTAGGCTATCAAACCTTCTGCTGAAAGTGCTGGCTGCGCCAGCGCCATGCCCTGTGCGCTCAGACTTTGACGCGTGAGCAAATAACCTTTGGGGTCTAAGTCTAAAATGCCATCAAAAATTTGCGTGACTGGCCGGTGGCCAATGGCAAGGAAATATCCGTCGGCAGGTAGCTCCCGCACGTCAGATTTGCCATCGGAAGTAGTGGTGGTCACCTTCAGCCCGGTCACCTCAACTTTACCCAACACCTCAGTCACCTGAGTGTTCCATAGTACGGACACCTTAGGATTCTTGAGCACTCTCTCTTGCATGATTTTACTGGCTTTGAAGCTGTCTCTACGGTGAATAATGGTCACACTCTTAGCAAACTTGGTTAATGCCAATGCATCTTCCATAGCGCTGTCCCCGCCGCCTGCCACAAAAGTAACCTTGTCACGATAAAAAGCAGAATCACAGACAGCACACACACTCACGCCCTTGCCCAGGAGTTCTTTTTCACCTGGTACGCCGGTCATGATAGAAGACGCCCCAGTGGTGACTATAACCGCATCGGCGGTGTAGGCTGGTTCATCTCGCATAATTTCTGCTCGGAGGGCTGCTAGCTCAGTAGTGGATCCTGTTTCAAACAGCTCGGGGTTTGTATCTGCAGGCATGTTGGTCCAGACCTTGAACGGGCGCTGACTTACATCAAGTGCGGTAGCGTAGGCGTCCACAATCTGCGTTCCAAAGCGCACAGCCTGCTCACGCATGGTCATCATCAGCTGCGGCCCGCGAATACCATCTTTAAAACCTGGAAAGTTCTCAACATCACTGGTGTACATCAGCTGCCCGCCACCCTTGAATCCTGCTAATTGAACTGGGGCCAGCTGGGCTCTAGCAGCGTAAATAGCGGCTGAGTATCCGGCTGGTCCGGCACCTATCAAGAGCAAACGAGCATGCTGCATGTACACCTTTCAGATATGCGCCTCTGGCGCACACGCTTATTAATCGCCAAGTACTTTTTTAAGCATTGAGACGTATCCTGCCTCACCGTTAAAGCCGACCTGCTTGTCCACAACTTCTCCATTGTGAATCAGGACCACCGTGGGGATACTTCTGACCCCATAGCGGCTGGCTAGATCACCGTTGTCGTCAACATCTACCTTGGCTATGACAGCTTTGCCATCATAGTCTTGGCCAAGTTTGTCTATGACTGGGGCAGCCATCTGGCAAGGTCCGCACCAGGTCGCAAAGAAATCTACTAGAACTGGCTTGTCGCCTGCATCTGTGAGTGCTTGGTCAAATGTGTCCACTGTCAGGTGGAGCACTTTTTCTGCCTGGGTTGTATTTTGGTCGTTCATGTTACCTTTCTGAATTATTAATAACGAAATACCTCTTTTAAAATGGAATCAAGATCTTCAGCGCGACGCTCACGAGAGCACTTACACGCCTCATTAGTCAGGAGGTCACGAGCAACTCGCCCCAGCGAGTTGCGCGCAGCGATAACTTGTCGTACTATGTCCACACAGCTGCGCTCGTCTCCATACATGGTGATGAGCCCATCTAACTGACCGCGAATCCTTTTGAGTTGAGTCAGAACCTTGTCCGGGTGCGCTAAGTGCGCTGGAGCTGCGGCCTGATGGTCATGATCACTTGATTTCATAGACTCGATAATACCCCCAGGGGGTATGCAGTGTCAAGCCCAAAAATTATTTCACTAACGTCTCTCTGGCAGTGCTACAATTGCAAGCATGTCTTGGATGATCTATCTGCTCATTACCGTTTTAAGTTTTTCCGCCCTCAACTTGATACAGCGGGCGGTTGCGGTCGACTCGCCGTTTCCCAGAGCAACTGGCATTGTCTTTAATGCAGTTGTAATTGTCATGATGATGGTAGCTTATGGTGTGACCCAGCAGGGTCAGACTGTCGTCTGGCCAACCCAGATTCAAGCTTGGATCGGGTTTGGAGTGGCTGTTTTAGCCTACGGCTTGTTTGAACGTGGCAGATTTACCGCCTCCAAACTGGTTGACGCCTCCACCTCCTCCATTATTTCCACCATCGCTGTGGTTGTAGCGCTGGCCGTGTCATTTGTGGTGTATCAAGAAACTTTGACCTGGCCAAAATTCCTGGGAAGTACCATAATTGTAGTTAGCCTGCTCTTGGTCAGCTGGCAAGGTAAAATCAAAACTGTTTCAACCAAAGGCATTCTTTTTTGTCTGGCTGTATATGCGGTAGTTGGGGTGGCCTGGTCCATGGACAAGCTGGGAGCTACTTACTTTGGCACATCTGTGTACAGCACGCTGATGTGGATTGTTCCATTTGGTATCATCGTCTTGCCCAAGGTACCCTTTGCAGAACTTAAGGTAGCAATCAAGCACCAGCCAGGATGGACTGTTGTCATGGCTGCACTTAATGCAGTTGGCTACTTCGCTCAACTTAAAGCGTTTTCGTTGGCTGACGCAACGGTAGTGATTCCACTAGCTCAGACATCAACCCTGCTGACTGTTCTGGCTGGCATCATTTTTCTCAAGGAAAGGAGCCACGTTCCTCTTAAAATTGTTAGCGGCGTGCTCTGTCTGATTGGAGTATGGCTGGTGGCAAGTTAACTCTGATCAATTTTGTAGCCGAACAATTTTTTTAAGGAGCTCATCTTGCTCCAACTCTTCTGCAGCTGACTTATGTAACTTGGAGTCCAGCTCCG
>CAZSHY010000007.1:0-28048 GCA_964607125.1 uncultured Pseudomonadales bacterium
CTCTCGAATTTGCAGCATCGTTTCCGGTTGGACAAGTCCAACCTCGTCGATACATAAGACATCAGGCGTTTCTCCGTTTAGAGAGAAATTCAGATTGGCAAACTGTAGCTCAGGTGTAGTCGCATCGTGCATGCTCACGACAGCAGCGTGCAATCCACATGCAATGAATGCATCCGAAATGCCTTCTAGGAGCGTAGACTTGCCTGATCTAGCTACCCCCTCCATAACTATGATTCTCTGGTTAGTTGGAGCGTGATGTAGGTTCCAGATTGTGGTGGCTAATGCTCCAATTTGTCCACGAATGAAAGGTGCGCCATCTCTGATTAGGCCGTTTGTAGTTCTGGCCTCAGCTGTCTCCACTGCCGCTGCGATAGCTGACGGAGTAAGTGAATCCCAGCCCATCGCTTTCTGGCCGCGTTCTGTAGCTGGCTGTGACATAGGTATATTTTTTCTTTTGGTTCTAGAACAGATTCTACACTAAAATGGACAGCGCTTGTTCTGTTGAAACGACATAGCTTCTCAATCGTGGAATCTGGCGAAATTTTATAATAGTTCAAATGTATGTCAAGCAGAAGTGATTCGTCCCGAACTTATTTACTCATGATCAGGTGCGCTATAATATCCTCATGTCACCCCGCAACCTCAAAAAAACTCTCACCGACCTTTTGGCCAGTTCCCATCTGCTCAGTGTCTCGCAAATCCTGACCGCTCTCGAAAAGGATGGAAAGCACTACAATAAGACCAGCGTTTACCGCGCACTTGATCAATTACACGCAGAAGGCAGCATCTGCCGCCACTACTTGAGCTCCAACGAGGCTAGTTATGAACTGAGCGCGGACCACCATACGCATCTGGTTTGCCAGAGTTGTGGCCTGGTCCAGAGTGTGGAGTGCTCGTACACAGAGCCAGAAAATTTGCAGGGATTTCAGCCTGATCATCACCATGTAACTGTCATGGGAAAATGCGGAAATTGTGCGCGAGAATAGTGCGTTATAATACAGTTATATGCTATTAGAGGCTGATGAAGAAGATAGAGAGATAAGGCAGCTGACACCTACTGAGGCGGCTAAGTATCTGGAGTCATTGAAAACTTTAAACGTATTTCTGTCAATAAGTTCGGCAATTGCTACTCTGTTCGTGCTTTCTCGCGGTTTTGTATATGGTCCAGGAGAGCCCCCAACCGCTTTAGACATGTCAACAACACTCGTATTGATAACTGGTTTCATTATACCTAGGCATCTTGCAGAGCTTGATCAGCTAACTGAAACTGATTGCGGCCTAATGATTAATTTGCTTAAAGATATCTCAATTTTCATTTACATTTTGATTCAAGCAAGTGAACCTGGGAACGAAATACTTGGGCAACTAATGATTTTTTCTGGTTTGTTAGCAATACTTTCTTCGCAGTATGAGTACATGAGCAGAACAAAGCGTCTAAAATACCAGGCTAAAGTGGCGGCGCGTGCGAATGAGCCAGTATAATGAATAACCCCCTCTTCTTCCGCGTCGGAATCTTCGCAACTCTCTTTATTCTCCTTTCTGGCCTTTCCGGCTCCTGGCTAATTAGCACTAATGCCCTGTTATTTACCCATGGCTTCTGGATTTATGGCAGCATGGGCAAATCGGCTCTGTTTGGTGTGGCACTTTTGGTGTTGTTACTCCGGAATCGCTGGCAATCAATAAACGCGCCAGCCCTGACGCCATGGACAGCCTGGGGAGCCGTGGCTAGCACAGCCTGTTTGCTGCCGTTTTTTTATGGTGCCAACCAACTTTTGGTGACTCCACTTCAAGATCCCGCCATACTCTGGTGGAGACTGCTCACCCATGCGAGTTTGTGGGCCGGGGTATTGTTGGCTCTGGGGGCAGCTTACCCGCCCAGGTGGTTGTGGCAACAAATTAAGCTTCTTCGCAGCGAGCTGGGCATTGCGGCCGCAGGGGCGGTGGGGTTTTGGCTGGCTATTGAGTGGTTATTTGACTATTGGCCATACCTAAGCGCTATTGTGCTCAAGGCTGTGGTGTTTCTGTTATCCTTCCGGCACCCGGAAGTGCGCGTACTGGAGCCGTTTGGCATTCAATTTACTCAGTTTTCCATTACTATTGGCCAATACTGCTCGGGGATTGAGTCGCTACTCTTGCTGTCTGGTCTATATGCAGCAATTGGTGTGATAGATCGAGACCGGCTTATAGTTTGGAAGTACGGACTAGTTTATTTTATTCTCTTGGCGGGAATGATGGTAGTAAATATTATGAGAGTGTATATAATCGTAGAAGCAGCGTTCCTCGTATCGCCCCAAATGGCGGCAAAATTCTTTCATACATACGCAGGAATGGTCTTATTCTTAATATATTTCATGATCGCTCTGGTAACGCTTTATCCGCATTGCCTGAGGAGTTCACACCAAGTTGGAAAAGGAAACAAACTATGAAGCGCTCTCTCTTTGGACTAGTGGCCGCCGCGGCTATGTTATTAACCATTGGCCAGTCTTCGGTTCAGGCCGTTGACCCAGTCATTGCTCAAACATGGGTGGGGGGCACCATCTTGGATGCTTCAAACAACCCCATTCCCGGTGGTAACCCAGGCGACATGGTCACGGTTTTGTGCAACGGTCACTTGATGGTCGTGCCGTTTGATGCATCAGGTAACTACGCAGCTATTTTTCCCCAGAATCGATGTAAAGTAGGTGATACGGCCAGCGCTTCGGTGGCTGTGCCTGAGGGATCTGGTAGCACTGCCGGTGTGGTCCAGAATACCGAGATCAATGGCCCGGTGGTAGATCTTGACGTCGTGGTGCTGAACATCACTGTGCCCGAGCTAGGTCTGATCGGTATGGGCGTGGCAGGTATGGCTTCAGCAGCAGGTTACTTATATATGAAGGGCCGGGCGGCAGTTGGGGTCTAATCATTGATGAAAAAACTGATATTGGCAAGTTTAATAATCCTGTTTTGCCTGGTGGCAGTGCCACCTGTCCGAGTCAATGCCGAGTCAAATTTTTTCTCCAAGTTTAATTTTTTCTCAAATAGCGAACACGATAATGATCGTGGCGATGATGATAAGCGAGAATCTTCTGACCGAGATGATGACAATGATCGGCGTGGCGGTCGCGACGACCATGGCAAACGCAAGAAACATGGCCGAGCCCCACATTTCGAGGAAACCATTATCGCTGGTACTATTTTTGATAGCAACGGCGATCCAGTCAAGGGTGATCAAGAGTTTGAGCGTGTGACGGTGACTTGCAATGGGGTGACCAAGGCTGGTGACATTCGCGATGATGGGACTTATTCTGTATCTTTCAATAAGCGCCAGTGCGACGAGGGCGACACTGTGACCGTCTCAGCGGTGGCTGAGGAGGGCACGGGCATGAGTACAGCCACTGTGTACAATGATCCAGACGAGGGTCCTTGTGGTGACTCTGACGTGACGGTGGTGAATGTGACAGTGCCGGAGTTGGGAATGGTGGGAGGCCTGGTCGCGGGACTGGGGTCGGTGGCGGGGTATGGCCGGTGGAGGTTGAAGAAGACGGAGAGAAGTTAGGTTCCAGGGAGAAATACTCAACTAATTAGGTTTGTATGTCTTTGAATCATTCATCAGAGTTGAAGTTCTCGGTCGTGATTATAAGCAAGAATGATTTCGGTCTCGAATCAACTCTCAGCGCTTTGCAAACACAAGCGGAAATCAAGCATGCGGAAATAATTGTTGTTGATAGCTCTCAGAAAAAGCTAGATTGGATTAGAAAAAAACATTCTGAGGTGAGGTGGATAAATTTCAAACCTAGGTCGAAAATCACTATTCCGGAACAAAGAAACGTCGGAATTAAACGATCTAAGTCAAATATTATTGTTTTCCTAGACGCAAGCTGTATACCTGATGGTCCTAACTGGCTGAGCACGCTCACGAACGACATTGTTGGTGGAAAAGAGAAAATTGTTCGCGGCAGTGTTTCAAATGGTCATAATTATGTTGAACTTATAATGCGTAAGGGCCCCAAAGCGTATGTCACAGAGGCTCCAACTATAAACCTTGCTATTTCGAAAACAGTTTTTAATGAAATCGGTGGATTTGACGAAAGTTTTGAGTATGGTTCAGATATTGATCTTACTTGGAGAGCAGTTCGGCATAACTTCAGAATCAGATACATTCCCAAGGCATCGGTTTCTCACGACTTTGGTAACACTTCCGCAAATGCGACTCGATATTATCGGTACGGTAAAGCACGCGCAAAACTGTATTTAAACCACCCATACAATATTTATTCTGTAGTTCATTACGAACTAAAATGCATATTTGTTTTCTTGATAATCGCAACCTCGCCATTGATCTTGCTGATGCCAGCCTTTAGCGTGTTTTTACTTGGGTTGATTCTATTACACTCAAAGTCATCAAATTTCTTTGGCGAATTGATAGAGCGTTTTTCTTTTGCATGTGGTTTATTTGTTGGCACATTCAGACAGGTGTCCCGTAGGTCGTAGTATGAAGATAGTCATATTCCCAAAATCTGATAACCCTTATCAGAACTTACTGTACCAGCAAGAACCATTTGATAAGTTTCATTTCGAGTACTTAAACTACTACAGGTCAGGTTCTGAGTTAGTAAACAGGGTGATGCTTTTCATAAGCATTGTTAATTTCAGGTTGCGTGGCTTTAAATTCTTTCACCTACACTGGTTCTTTGTATTCGTCAGTCAACCTGACTCAAAGTTGGTAAGATTACTAAATACAGTTTATATACCAATATTTTTGATTTTTATTAGACTACTTGGATTTAAACTTGTTTGGACAGTACACAACGTCGTGCCTCATGAAAAAACGAGTTTGAACGACTGGTGGCTAACGTTTTTTACATACAAAATATCAAACGCTGTCATTGTACATTCTCGTGAAACACTCAGTATTTTGCAATCAAACTATGGAGCAGGCGCTCATAGCTATGTCATACCGATGGGTCATGAAATTGTTAAGGCACAGCCTACACAAAATGAAGCTAGAAGCGCGCTTGGAATTGAAAATGAAAGGTATGTGCTTCTTTTTTTTGGACTCATTAAACCCTACAAAGGGATAACTGGCTTAATTTCAGTTTTCAACTATTTTAAAAAAATTGCACCCAACGCACATTTATATATTGTTGGAGATTGTCAAGACAAACTACACCTGGTAAAGCTAAAATTGATGGCCAAACAAAACAAGAATATAACATTGATAACTAGAAGTGTTTCAGATCCGGTTTTATCGTATTTTATCGCTGCTGCAGATTGCACGGTGTTTCCATTTAAATCGGTCACATCAAGCAGTTCTGTCCTTAGAGCTTTGATACAAAGTAGGGCTGTAATTGCACCCAAAATTGGTGCTTTAACCGACTTACCTGAGAATGTGGGGTACTTTTACATGAAGCAAGGATTAGGTGGTTTATTACAGGCTATGACTAGTGCCTACAATGATAGTCAGGGGAATGAGAGCGTTGGCTTGAATGGGCACTTGTACATGAGCAAGTTCAACTGGCAGAGGAGTGCTCAGCGAACAAGCAGGGTTTTTTTCGATGTTAGAAGTTGAATTTTATTTTGTAAACCCGTGATTAGCCACCTGTTTGAGAACAGAATTGTGGCGGTAAATGTGCCTGCAATCACCAACTGGCTCAAGATTGCGGCAATGCCTAAACCATATAGGCCGCGGTCAATATAGAAATGAGTCATCAATAAAGTCACTAAGCTGCTCACTAAGTTGAGTATGAATTGCAGCCTAATTTTCTTTTGCACAGTTAAGACAGAACTAGCTACATATCCTGGGATAGCTATAAAAACAGATGCTAGGGAAAGTCTTAAATAAAGCATCCCTTCCGCTGAGTACCTTGCTCCAAAAACAGATAGTACTAGCGAACCAAAAATCGCGGTAATTATTGCTGCTGGGATGAAAAGAGTGTACATATGAGCAATTGACCTGACAGCTAGATTTCTGAGCATCTGTAACTCCCGTGAGCCTTCGGCAATAAATGTTGCGGTGGCAGACCTAGGAATTGCTAAAAGTAAATTAAGTATCATTGTGGGCATGTAGTAATATGCTGTAATTTCCGGTGATAACCTTGCAGCTATGATTAAGGGCATAATCAGAGTAGGGGCTGAACTAACAATTCCAGAGAGGTAGATTCCGAGTGCGTATTTCCATAAGGGCTGCATGACCTGCTTATTTATCACTCTTTTATAGCTAAAATTAAAATATCTGTGCAACAAATATAGGCTCAAGCCTACCGCCAGACAAATTGACAATCCAAATGACAAAACTATGCCTATCGCGCCGTAGCCTACTAGGGCAACGGCAAGTAATAAGCGAGCGATACTCATCACAGTATTGATCAGTAAAATATAGATAGTTTTTCCATTAGAAATAAAAACACTGTCTGTAATCATGTTCAGAGATGCCAGGGGAATAAATAGACAAAAAAGAATGACCGACATCGGCGATCTCAATATCTCGATCAAATCTGGAGCAAATGAATTCAGGCCAGCTACAAATATAAAACCCGCTAAGCCTGAGACGATGGCAATAGCGTTGAAAATTGAGCTGATAAGACTATTTTTATCGAGTGTTTTGGGCAAAAATCTGACCAAAGAAACATTCAGGCCGATCATGCTTATGCTGGTTATCAATGTGACTGAAGAAATCAATGTTGTCGCCAGACCTATCTCGTACGGCACAGATGCTCTGGTGTTAATCATCCAAAATACAAAACCGGTCATTGCCATGACCAGCGTGCCTAGTATCAGGTATAAGGAATTATGTAAGAGAGAATCGGACCTGAAGTCATGATAGGTAGCCACCAATTTTTGAATTATTTGTTTATTCATTTAACCAATCATGTGACACTTACGACGCTGGTATAAAGTTTATTGAGTTGAGAAATGTGACTATTAATCGAAAACTTTTGCAACACCTCAGCTGAGTTTTGCGATAGCTTTTCTCTTAATTCACTGTCTACTAGCAATCTTTTCATCGCAATAGAAAGAGCCTGGGCGTCGTTGCTCCTAAATAATAGTCCATTAAAACCGTCTATTACTATTTCAGGGATACCCCCTATGTTCGATGCAATAATTGGAACTTTAGCCTGCAAAGCCTCAATGCAAACCGTTGGTAAGTTCTCTGGCCACGTAGACGGGACAACCAAAAAAACTGCTTTGTACAACTCTTGATTAGCACGTTGGTTACTCATTTTTCCGACAATCCTAATTTTTCTTTTAGTTTTGTGTTGTTTCACGTAATCCTCCAGGTCTTCTCGTGCGGGCCCGTCACCTATGATAATTAGATCCGTGCTGGGAGAATAATCATCAACCAGGGAAATTGCGCTTAACAGAACTGAAACTCCTTTTTCAGCATCGAGTCTACCAATAAAAACCATCTGTTTGCGTTCTCGCTTTGTTTTTGCAAACAAGTCTCTAAAACCGTTATACATTTGGATTGTCTTGTTTTGTACTCCGCCTTTTCGCAGTACAGTGGCGCACCAATCACTTGGTGCGATCAGTGTGTTGATTCGTTTAATCAAGGGCGTATGAATAAATCTTTTAATTCGTTCATAAATCGCACCTTTCAAACCAACACAATTTGTGCATCCAGCACAAATTTCGCGATGGCAACTTCTGTCATTGCGAGCTGTTGGGTTACTGACGGCTTGAACTATTTGGTAGTCATGAACGGTAACTACAACAGGGATTTTTCCAACACCCAGAAGTATGAAAGGTGAAAGCTCATTAAACATGTTCTGGACGTGAATAACATCTGGCTTAAACTCAATAATTTTTTTCTGCATCTGGAAAATATGTTTCAGGTTTATAAGCCTTCTGAGAAGACCACTTAATTTGTCCCGGTTATTCATTGACCGTTCATAATTATCAGTTCCAAAGTAGTATTCAACAGCATGACCCGCTTGCTTGAGTTCTTCGGCTAGCGTATATAAGTACTTTTCCGTACCACCGACCATTTCTTTAAAATCATTAACCAACAGGATTCTCATGATAGCACTTTGATAGCTTTTATTATTTCCGCTTCAATATTTAGCCAATTATATTTATCATCTGCTAGCTGTCTTCCAGATGTAGCAATCCGTTCAGCAAGGCTTCTGTCTGTTAACAGTTTTACAACTGAACTAGCGAACTGTGATGGCTCATCTGCAATTAAAAGGTGCTTGTTGTGTACTACATCAATGCCCTCACAGCCCATTGTTGTGGTGACTATGGGTTTGTTGCTAGCCATATAGTGCAGTAGTTTCAGTCTGGTGCCAGAACCTGATTTAATTGGGCAAACGCATACGGAAGCCGTAGCGAGATGCTGATCTACATTTTGAACATAACCACTTAGCTTAATGTTTTTGTCGGCATGTGCTCTTTTAACAAGCCATGATGGAGCATTTCTGCCAATGATTTCAAATTGGACCGCGGGCACCTTAAGCTTAACCAGTGGGTGAATCTCATCTAGGTAATACCTTACCGCATCAATATTTGGATAATATGAAAGTAAACCCATGAATATCACTTTTTTATTTTTTGTTGAAACTTTTGTAGACTTTATTTGTGTATCGACACCATTTGGAATGACAACTATTTTATCCTCAGAAATATATTGTCTGAAATAATTAGCGTCGGATTGCGAGCAGGCAAAAATTAAGCTTACGTTACTTATTGCCTCGATTTCTAGTTTTTTTATTCTATTTTTGACAGCATTGCTAAAAATTTTGAATGGTAATTTTATATTTTGCATTTCAGCTACTATGCGATTGTAATCAACATTGTGGCAGTCGAGGATAATTTTCTTTTGAAGAGGCACCTGCTTGAGTGACCTTGATGCAAATAGGTAACCATCTAGCTCTGAAAAAACAACCAGATCAGCGTCAATAATTTGCTTCGATATCAATGCATCGAAATTGTGATTCAACAGATGGTCAACATAAGGCACATGGTTTTTAAGTAAGGACAGCGTGCTGGAAAATATCGATCTCTGTTTAGGCAATAAATTGGTATACTTAACCTTAGGTGTGTTGAGGAAAGGATAACTAATTTTAGTTCGATTCACATCGAACACGATAACATTAACTGCTGTGACATTAGTATTCACTACAAATGAGCGTAAAACATGATAGTTTCGAATCTCTGACCCACTTGCTTGAGCCGGCGGTTTGGTGGTGATGTAGAGTACTTTCATTTAAAAATAACTGAATGATGATTACTGTAAATTTTACCCTTATACTCATCTAGAAATCCCAGAGGGTAGAAGTAAGTTAATAGCTTGTTGTCAAAGTAAACTTGCGCAAATTGTTCTTGATAGTTAGATCTTGAAAGATAAACATACGACTCAGCGTTGTCCGCAATCACTGTAGGCAGTATTGTGTTATTTGGGAAAAATAAACCAACCTGCCGTATTCTGAGTCCAGAGAAATCATCGGCATAGACTGTATTTTTAAAATCGCGTTGAGCCAGCAGCCACGTCGCCGACCCAATTTCACCTTCTGTGACGTAGAATTTACTAAAGTCGGTGCCGCTGTTGTACAAATGTAGCGTTGGTATTCCACCAATTATCGGAGTCAGTGCGCCGTGCAGGTAAAGAAAAACAACAAGCACAATGCTTGTGCTCAGAATATTTTTTAGCCTAACCTTCATCATAAAAAAGAGCGATTCCAATCCTACAACAACTGGTGCTGATAGAAGAACTAAAGTTTGAAGATAGAATCTCGACAAGTTATACCTAAGTCCAAGTGTCGGATGAAGTATCATAATCAACAACAGGAGCATGCTCACTCCACAAAAAAGTATAAATTCGTGGTTGTCTGTTGTGTGTCTGAATGACTTTATGACTAATACCACGACACCGATTAAGAGGAAAATCTTGAGCGCATCCTTCAGTCTGTCTAGTAAAGCGTGTGAAGCTGATGAAATAGCTGGAGAGGTAATCGGAGTAATATAACTTGGTTCTCTGGGTATTAGTGGGTACTTGGCTGAAATCATTTTGAGCACGTCAGCAGAGATGTTAAGCTGTGTTCCATCAAAGTACGAGTTCATGTATTTCAGCTGCTCGTCGGTGGTAGAAAGAATAAATCTTTCGCCAGGTAACGCCTGCCTAACTTCTTGACTCTCCTGCTCTCCATCGAATAGTTGTTTCATTTTTGCAATGCTGTCTAGAAATGTCTTTGTCACACCGCCGGCACTATGGGTGATTAAGAAGTACCATACATAAGTCGTGGCAACTAATCCGATTACCATCCACCCCTTGAGCGAACTAGTCCCGATGCTGAGCCAGTGTTTGAAAGGATTGAACAAAAAACTTTTATTAGTTTTACTCAGCATCCTTAGGGCGCTAACTAACACTAGTAAGGTATAAACGAGGGTGACTATGGCTATCGTCAGATAACTTGTAGAGTAGTGCGAGGTAACCAGTCCAAAAATAAACAGTATCACAGTCGTGCGTTTAGTGTTTGTTGATTGTAGATTGTCAAACACGGATGACAAAAAAAGTGAAAAGAATACAAAACCTATTTCTTGCCTTGCCAATGCGACCATTGGTTGTATAAAAAATGGCTGTGCGATCATGTAAAAAACTCCAATAAATGCGAAGCGCTCGCTCAGCTGTTTTGACAGGAACTTGTAAGTGATGACGGGGAAAAATGCGAAAATAAACGGATAAACAAATTTGAACAATATCTCGATTGGGAAAGTGCTTATATTAGATAAAACGGTCGGTAGCACAGAGATGCTCAGACATGCCTGGTATGCATCAGAAATTTTTGATAGATTCCACACTCCATCTATTAGTACGTTGTTAGCGACGAAGAGTTCTTGAACTATATCCCAGCCCGTGAGGTGATTACTTCTACCAGCTAGCAACCAGAGCAGAGAGAGGCTGGCGGCAAATAAGAAAAAAGGTTTGTAGCGAATAATGTTGAAGGGTTTAATTACATTCAAAACATACAGTGTGACGCCGCCTGAAAACACTACTGCCAGAGCGAGAAAATTAGAGAAGTTAGAGTTTAGAAGATTTGCTGCTGCTATGCCAATACTTCCAACAAGCGTGGCAAACAAAAATAATGTTGAGTCTAGTAACCAGTTATTTGAATCGGGGTGGGTGCGTACATTTTTGAGTATCCTAATCGCAGCAATTATAAGCATAATAAGAATTGAAATAGAATAGACTAAAGTTATGTTTTCTTTATCAAGCGGTCTTGATATGCCTATGAAAGGTAGGATTACGGATGACAAAGCGCCAATTGCATAGTTATAAACAAGGCTAAAGCCCAAGCTTGCAGGTGCTGTTTGCCAAAAATCAACAAACCTGTATCGAATTATTAGTTGAATTAGAATTCCAGGAACAAAAAGTAAAAATGCAAGACTAGTTAGCTGCAAAGGGAATTGATTGGCTAGCAATGAGTTCGCATGCAAATAAAATAGCATCGACCAGAACATTAGTAGCAAGAAAACTAAGTTCGGTTTTAATTTCATGTTGTTTTCCAGAATGATGCGAACGCTTCGTTAGCGATGGTCTGAGTATAATTTGACTGGTAAAGCTTTCGACCATTGAGTGAAATTTTCTTTTGCAAGTCTGAATTATTATACAGGCGTTTAACTATTGCGGGTATTTCTTTAATACTATCGAAAAGCAAACTATTCTCATCGCTCACTAATGCCTGTTTAAAGCAACCAAAATTAGGTGCAATCACAACGAGTCCTGTTTGAAGATATTCAAACAGTTTTGTTGGCAATATGGTTTCAGTGATTTGTTCTCGCTTCCAGGGAATTAGTCCAATCGTAGCTCGATTCATAAGGTTGGAGATTTTATCTGATTTATCCAGTACAGTAACGAAGTCGGATAGTTCTAGTTTCGACACATACTTACTGATTATCTTCAGATTGTCACCACCTCCAGCAATATAAAGTTTAAGATTTGGGATATCGTTTTTAAGCTCTCGTATGTGCTCAAGTAGCTCTGATAGACCTCCCGAAGTGTATGAGTACGTGAAGTTGGCTGAATAAAACAAGATGAACTCAGAACTGGATGTCCGTGCAAAACTATTCTGTGGCGGTTCAAGTTCGTCAGTAAGTGCATTATGAATTGAGTAAATTTTGGAATCGGCGATACCTGTTCGGCTCAGGATTACCTGTGCTTGAGATTTGTTAGTCACAAGCACCTTTTTAAATGATTTGCATGCAAACTTTTCGAGAAGAAACTCTACCTGAAGTATGAAGCTATTTTTTTTAAGTTTTTTAATGTGAATGGCCAGCTCAGGTTCTAAGTCATGAAATGCAACTACCGTTGGCTCGCAGTTGGATAGTTTTGCAGCCACCCATCCAACGAGCGGTATGGTGAGTGGTGAAACCGTGCAAAATAATTTTTTGCTTTGTTTATTGTTATTGTGGATCATGGTGTGTAGCAGTACGAAAGCCGAGTTAAGAATCAGATCTAGATTTCTTACAAACTCATAGAATCCGTTCGGTTTATACGCTTTGGGATTATCAACGACAGGATGTCTAGCGAAAAAGCGAACAATTCTTTTGTTTGCAGAAACAACTTGCTCATACGGTTCGTTGTCGCGACCTCTACAAACTACAATCACCTGATCGAACTTGGATAATTGATCAATTTCCCTTTGACAGCGTAATGCAAATCCAGACTTGTCTGGATAGTAGGAATTAAAAAAATAGAAAATCATGAGTTCGCCCTCAATATGACTGATGATTCAAGCAATCTCAGCAAGCTATCCGTGTGTTTTTCCCAGCTGTACTGTTTTGAATCATTTAGGTTATTTTGAGAAAATGACTTGAACAACTTTTTGTCTTCAACGATTTTTGACACAGCTGCGGCAAGTGCAACATCATCGCCAGGTTCGAATAAAATGCCGTTTCGGTTGTTTGTCATTATAAAGGGAACTCCGCCTACTTTTGACGCAACAATAGGAAGTCCAAATGACATTGCCTCTAGTAAAACCAGTCCGAGACTTTCCACATCTGACAAACTTGGAAAAACCAGAATATCTGATCTTGAATATACTTTTGGGAGCTTATCTAGCGGAATTGAACCTAGAAATTCGACGTAGTTATCGAGCTTGAGCTTTTTTGCCATTTTTTTGTAGTCACTCAAGCTATCGCCACCACCGACAATAATGGCTTTAACAGGTTGCTGATTATTTACCAGTTGTCTAAGGGCTGAAAGAAAGGTACCCAAGCCTTTGTAACTATTTGCTTTGTCAAGGTTGCCCACAAAAAGTAGTCGAAACGAATTCGCGGGTGATGGAGACGTTTCTTCACTATTGGTAATTGTTAGTCCAGGGGGAATCACTGTTATTTTATGGGCAAAACTATTTAGTTTATTCAGTTTGACGTATTCGTTTAGTACAACGATGTGACTTGCTAGAGAGAGAAGAATGCGCTCAAAAGTATTTTCGTAGAACCACATGATGGTTTTAAGAGCAAAATTATTCGATGTAAAGCCGCCCCCATGGTAGACGACAACATATGGAATGCCCAGAATCCGACAAATTGCACCAGAAACGTCGGACATGAAAGGTACTGGTGTATTTGTGATAACAATATCAGGTCTGTATGAAATAAAGAATTTGTACAAGGAGATGAACCATTTTGGATTTATTGGAGTATTGCTGACTTTTGCCAGAATTGGCAGTCTGTTGACTCTCAAGTTCCCAATCTTTACTTCTTGGGGCTGTGTTCTATCATTTTGACTTGTAATTACGCGCACATCCACTCCCTCACTCAGTAGGCTCATGCAGCTAAAATATGCATAGCTTTCAAGTCCGCCAGACTTTGGGTAAAAATATGGAGTTGTCACAACAATCTTCATAGAATCACCTTCGTAATTAGTAGATTTTGGGCAGCCGATCAACAATGGTGGCTTTATCAAAAAGTACGCCCACCACTGAGTGTGGTGGAGCAACTATCTTGAAACTTACGCCCGACGGACTACTGGGTAACACAATTGACCCGACTGTGTCCTTGCCAGTGTGATCCGCACTAGCAATGTATGCAGTTAAATTTACCTTTCCAGAAATTGGCAAGTTGTAGGCATTGACTATGGTAGTCTGTGGGCTGGAGGTCGAATTTGTTAGCACCACTCCACTTTTTCCTTGGGAATTCTGCCAAGGCAAAAACTTCTTAGTAGCATCACTTGTGTCAAAGTGATACAAGGTATTATCCCCAAGACCCAACCCCAACGAAGTGCTCATTAACTGCCAAGTTCGTGCAATCGGAAGTAATTCGACTTTACCCTGTTTTGTTTCAAAAAAACCTAGCAATCCTTCATCGCCTCTTGGAGAATCAGGTTCAATCTGTTGAATTGCAAAGTAGTTTGCCCCATGCAATCCCATAGCCATGAAATCAATCAGCTTTGAGCCTGCATATGGAATTGCAATATCAGTCATCACGCGCTGATCATATTTTTTGATATTAGGCGTGTGAGCCCATTCGGTGAGCATCAATTTTTTTGAGCCAAGGTTTCGCTGGTTTAGGTCGCTCAAAATCTTGCCATTTGACGGTTCAGCTATATGTTCATAGTTATGGTAGCTGACAAACGAGATCTCCTTCATCAGCTCGGAGTCAGTTAAGAGAGGTTGTAAAACCGCGGTATCAGTCGGTTGGGCCAATGCCCCCACTCCAAGCTGCACAAATTTTCCATCATTTATTTCGTTGTCGACTTCGCGTATAGCCTTGACAGCATGTCTGACGATTTCGTGGTAGGCATCTGCCTTTGATAACGGGCTATTTTTGGCAGAAAGAAACACTTCTAAATCTGGTTCGTTCCAAATTTCTAGATAATCAATATCTGATCTAAAAAGTAAGTAAGATTTTTTTACCAGGTCCTCGTACACGTTCCAGTCTTTTGGCACACCGAAAGGCGTCTGGCTGTAGTTAAGCCATTTGACAGAATACGACATGATAGCAATTGACTTCATGTCGTGAGCTTTAATTTTTGCGAAGGTGTCTTTAACCAGTTTGATCTGGTATAAATCCCACTTCTGTGGACTCTGAACATTATTAGTATTACTTTTATACTGTTCAAGACTGATGTTGCTTGGCACATACCAGTTGATTGGTATGTCAATGCGAATGCTAGTAATCCCGACCGACGCAATCTTCTGCCAGGCTTCATCCTGATCTGTCTTAGGCGCATGTGCTCCGCCAAAGATTAGGTTTGAACTAGTCATCTTAGGTTTTGAAAAATCAACGTTGGTAGTAGCTGTCTCCGAATCAACTCCCAGAACCTGACTCTCTTTGTAAACAACGTTTGCACCACTCAGAAATTTTTGCTTTCTCAGGTCAATTTTTTGGATGAACAAGCCAACGCTAACCACGAGTGCGATTGCGATAGCGATAACTTTGAGATGCAAGACAGCTTTCATAACTCTATTATATTCAAATTAACCTTGTTTTAATACTCTCCAGAAAGATCGGAGCAGCAGCGAAAAATGCTGAGACAGTCAGGACGACTGTTGACGAAATCAGAATGACAAATATGTTATTGTAATAAAAGCGAACGAATGGTTGCGTGCTGATAGCGTATTGAACAATTGGGTGAATTAAGTATACACCGAACGAGACCTTAGCTATACTCTGAATACTTCTTTTCCCAAACGAGCTGACAGCTCGTTCGACATAGTCATAGTGAGTGTAAAACAGTGAAAATAAAGACACTGAAAGCATTACATTTAATCCGTGTAATGCATCTGAGAAATATGAGAACAAAGTGTCGCTATGGTTATCAATGGCGTAATATTTCAAAGCCGTGATGATCAAAAGCAAGCTGAGTACTGTGGCTACCAGCCATTTTATTTTGGGTAGTCGATGTCTATGCAAACTAATGACATTTCCAGCATAGAAATAACCTATGAATGGCAGAAAAATCGTCAACGATGTCCAATAGTTGATTGGTATTGGCCCTAAATACACACTTCTTGTCAGAAGATGAGTAAGTAAAAAGAAAGTGAGCAGTAAGTAAAAGCTTTTTTGGGCAGATAATGAGGCAGTTACTTTATAAAGTGCGGGAGCAAGTAGGTACAGACCGGCAATAATAAACAGAAAGTACAGATGTGGTGAAATTCGCAGCAACAAAAAACGCGTGATGAAGTCGGGAATAGTCATGACTGAGCCATTAATCAAGTTTGCACCAATATAATAGATTGCGGACCAGATCACTAAAGCTGGAATAATGCGGTTAAGTAGACTTTTCTTGTAATCTACAATTTCTCGACCTCTAAATTTTGAAAGAATGAGGCTTCCGCTGAGTAACACAAAAATTGGCACAGCGGATTTTGAAAGAGTGTGAAGTAAAAGAACGGCAATTTGGTTTGAAAAACTTGTCCGACTCAGCTCAGTAAAAGATACACCAATCGCATGAATTAGAATGACAAAAATGGTTGCCGAACTGCGAATCAAGTCTGGCAGCAACATTCGCTTCATTGGCATAAAGTGTATATCTCTTGGTTTAATGCTTGACCAATCTTGCGCCAGTTATACTCGCTCAATTCTTTGGCGCTGAGCTTTTTTTGATACTTGGCCATCAAGATTCTGTTACTTAGCTCAGAAGTATTTCCAGACTTGATCAGCTCCCCCACCAACTCCCTCGCCGCATTGTCCGGGTGGTCGGTCGTGATTATCCTCAAGCCACAGGCTGCCGCTTCCAGCACGGTGATGCCAAATCCCTCCCGAGTCGAGGGCAACACAAACACCTTTGAAGCCTTGAGTAGGCCATATACAGCGTTGTCGTCTGGCACATCTGGGTGAAACACCACTTGTTTGCCCAAGCCCAATCGTTTTGCTTGAGCTCTCAGCGCGTCTTCCTCTGGTCCCTGGCCTACAATCCGGCACACCACTCCAGGTTGAGTTTTAGCCAACAGCGCCACCGCTTCCAAGAGCACATCCACGTGCTTGTGCTTGAGGAGTCGGCCTACAAAAATCACATCAGACTTGAGCGGTGAAACTGGCGCGCGTTTGATTGCCTCCAGGTCAATGCCATTGGGAATTACGGTAATCGGCTTGGTTCTACCCAACTTGACCAGCTTGCTCGCCGTCAGCTGGGACACCGCCACTACTTGATCCGCCAAATTGACGCTCCAACGTTCAATCTGCGCCGCCACCACGCCTTTCCAGCCGCCCAAGTATTCCTGCCAATATGCCGGACCCCAAACTTCGTGCCAGGTGGCCAGCATCCGGACTCGCTTGAGCCAACACACCACCCGCATGGAGTAGATAGGGAAGAAGGGCATGTGGTCCACCTCGGCCACATTAAAAGGCTGACTTATCAGCTTGAAGCAGGCTAGGCCGAACAGAATTCCTTGCTTGATTGATCTTCGTTCACCATCATACAGGGGGAAAAGTGGGCAAATTGCGTGCAGGTGTACCCCATTTTCGTCTTTATCAGCCGCACCGGTCCACCACTTCATTGTATAAATGTGTACGTCGTGGCCTGCCTTAGCCAACCCCGTGCTGAGCTGGTAGAGCCGAGTTTCTTTGCCGCCTTTGTTATAAGGGTACACAGCGTCACTCACCATCGCGATGCGTAGCGGCTTAGAATTTGGGGCAGTAGTAAGTCTTGGGCTCACTCAATCTCCTTTGGTTGCCACGTTAGGTTACGAATAAACGTCCTGAAAATAACGTAGCCATCAGCCAAGTGATTGAGCTTGGACTCGCCAATTCTACCGTGGTAGCTGATTGGGACGCTATATGCCTGGATGCCCAATTTTGACATTTTGGTAATCATTTCCATTTCAATTTCAAAGCCCCCCGACTCCAAATGGGGCAACATCTTGTCAATGGCGCTCTTTTTCCAGGCAAAGTAGCCGGTCAAGACATCCGTAATATTGGCTCTGTAAATGGTGCGGACGAGAAATGAAAAGAACCAATTGCCGACTCTGCTGGGGAAACTCATAGCTCCAGCAGCTACCTTGCCTTGCATTCTAGATCCCAGGACTGCGTCGCAAAAGTTTGACTCAAGTGGCTCAAGCATGCGCTTAAGTTCTTTGGGCCGATATGTATTGTCTCCATCCATCATCACCACGAAATCATGGTGGTCTGAAACATTGCGCAAACCCGCCATGATAGCGTAACCCTTGCCCGTGCGCGACTCGGTCAGCACAAACGCGCCATGACGTGAAGCCACGGCCGCGGTATCATCGGTGGAATTATTGTCTACGATCACCACATCCACGTTCCACCTGCGGTGCAGGGGTTTGTCCTTGCCGAATTCTTTGAGCAGAACCTCGATGGCTGCCGACTCATTATGGCAGGGAATGATAACACAGACGCTATGTTTCAGCGTTTCCATATTTTTATCCTATCTAAGCGGAGGGTGCATTATACGATGGATCAGACTGAGGGACAACCAGGCAAAGTAGGGCAAAAGGGCGCTTTGGGGATCAGGGAAAAACGGATGGCTGGCTCTGGCTAAATTGGGAAACCCAACGCTATTTTTTAGCAAAATCAAACAGCGCAATTTGAAATCCAGTGTAGAGGTAGTTAAACCACAGTTCCATAAGATTGGAGCGTGATTTTAAAACGTCTAAGAGCGCTTGGTCATCAGCAAAAATCTGCTCAAGCCAATCGATTACCAAATCTTGATTACCGATGACATCTTTCATATCTAGAAGTAATTCTTGGCCACCTGGCTGATTGATAATGTCAGATGCTGATTCGCGCAGCGTCAGTAAAGCCTCCGGAGAAACACCAGCCTCTATTTGTTGCGCTTGATTAAAATTAGTTGCAAGTAACTCCGCCAGTTTAGGATTGCTAGCTCGTAGTTCACTTAAAGATAAAGAAGCTTTCCGGAGAGCTTCACTAGTTGGTAGTTTGCCTGAATGTCCGTACAATTCTTCCATCAGCTCCGCAAGCGAGTGCACTGTTACAGCTTCCTGCTGAGCGGCCTTTAACCCCAGTCCATGTTCATCTCCTCCGCGTTCTGCCAATGCTGTTAAGACCATGCCTGAATTATACCACCTTATTCTTGAGATTACTTATTAGAAAAGACCTATTTAGCCGCCTTTATTTTAATTTGGAAATGTGGAAAAGTGTTTTATTTACCTTTTAAACTCTTGGGAATGGTTTGATCACCATCGTTGCCGTCTAAACTCTCTTGCATATAACGATACACAATTGAAATAATTTCACGCACGTCGTCGTTAGCATTTTTGTAAACTAAATGATCAAATGCGACATCTTTTAGTTCACGAATTGGGTCGCTAATCAATGCGTGGACAAAAGACTGAGTAGCTCCAGCAACGCCATCAAAATCTAAAACAACCTCATAGCCCTTCGACAAAGCCGGCATAATTATTTCAATTCGCAGTTTTTTCGCAATATCTTTATTCTCTGCGAAATCACCAGCTTTTTTTCTCATTTTGATATTTTTTTTCATATAAATTTAGGCTGCTTATACTTTTCTCGTTTACGATCTCGAATTGCCTTGTCATATGCAGCACCAATGCTGGATAACAAGTCATTAAATTCTGGTGTTTCATCTAGTGAAATATCCACAGCTACCACTGTTCCTTGAAAACTTGGCATAGCGTTGGTCTCACTGTGCGGATCCCTAGTTGGGTCAGCATATAGTCTTGGCATGCCCTTGATACGCCGCGCATGCTTTAATAGAGTGTACTCAGCACTCCCGCTATATATGACGAAGTAGTTACGGGTAATTTTAGCAATAGATTTAATAAAAAATAAACCCGCGCCCGCATTCTCAGCGGTGCCGCCTTCTTTACGCGTAGTTCCGGTAATACCAGGGGTCAATGCCAATATCATTGCATCGATATCGGTTTTGGGATGCCAATTTGTGTTCATACTTTTCCAAATACCTATGCCAGTGTCACAAATTCCAATGCTTACTCGATTAGTCTTTTTATAATACTGCGCAGCAACAATTGCCCCATCTTTTGCAAATGAATGTTCGATTACATTCCGCACTAACTCGCCAATGACATATTTAACGACGATCGCGTTTCTTTCTGACAGATGCAAAAGAGGTATAACATCAGTAACAAAACGAGACTGGTCCTCTGAGGTTCTGATAGTTTTTATTGGCACAAATCTACCAGATTCTTCCTTTTTATGATAAACAAACGGTGACGGAGTTTTTGTTAATTCATAAAGCCCCATTCTGTCCAAATACCGCCCTGTTTCAGGAACATTGCCTATAATTTCCGTACTCTCTTTACCTACCTGGAGTGCTAACGCAGCTGTAATAACAAGGTTGGCAGGATGAACGGTAACCCACTTATCATGTGTTGATATTTCTAGCTTGCCTGGGTTTGATAAATCAAGTGACTCTACGAAACCCTTAAAATTTCGCAAATTACCCCGATTTGAGAGGAATATCTTCATGAAAGTATTTTACCCGTAGAGTGTCTTTTTATCAATAAGCACTCTACAGGTCATTTTGTCCATCAACTGCTTCTTTGTTGATTTCCTAAAAATGTAGAAAAGTATCTAAAACTAATTATTGAACTTTTGCACAAACGCCAACCGCTCCTCAGGGCTGGTCAACAACTTTTTTTCCATATTCTGCCAAATATCGCTGCCTTCATAACGAGGAAAAAGATGTAGATGATAATGGAACGCATGCTGACCAGAAGCTGGCTCATTGTTTTGCAATAAGTTTACCCCACTGCAGCCGTAGGCGTGTTTCATTTTGAGAGAATATTCCTTGGCAATTTTAAAAATCTTTGCGCCAATTTCATCCGGAAGTTCGTACAAATTCTCAAAATGTTTGGTGGGAACAACAATTAAGTGACCCTCGGCACCCTGGATAAAAAACGAGGCAATAAAAACCATGACGTCATCGTCCTGATACAAAATGTCTTGCTGCAAGATAAGTGTCTGGTCGCTTTCTATTGCTTGAGCAGCTAAGCAGATAGGACAGGTGTAGTTTTGAGGTGCGTGGTTATGCATACAATGCTAAAGTTTAGATGCACCTTCTTTCTCAAGTTGCCTAATCTGATCTGCAGTGTAATTATGTTTCTCTACAAGGACCTGACGAACGGCAAAGCGAGCATTTTCATTTGCCATGTATATACGATAATTCTTGTGCAGGTGAAAAAAAAGTTTGAGCAGGTTTTGTTCGTCAAATCCTAAGACCATTTCTTTAACAGCTCTTACATCCGCAAGAGTTTTTAACGTTTCTTCTGCGCCTTCAAAGTTTTTTAAAGATAAGAGTGCTTTCTGTGCCGCTGATTCTTGACTCATGACATCTCACAGTATATCAGGCAGTTAAATACTTGTTTATGGCTGAACAACCGGCTCCAACACCGGCCGAGCACCTGCTGTGGCCGCCGCCCCGCCGCTGGCAGCAGCTGAACTAGTAGCAGTCAAGTCATTGGTCAGATTTACCCAGAAGAAAATATTTTGGTCTAACTCAGTTAGTAGAACCTCAAATCTAGTCCGGCCCGCCTCCAAAGTTTGCAAAGTCTCAGCGCTGACCTCCACATTCAGCGTCTGCGTGCCATCATGTTCAAGATTGATTTGTTGCTCCAGCAGGACTGCACTAGTACTGGCGCTCGCTGCGCTCGCGCCCTCCGCCACCGCCTGACTCTCGGCCCGCACCAGTACAGAGTAGGCCATCGGCCGATACTCCAGGTTGTGAATGGTAAACCCAAACCGGAGTGGTTGATTGGTGTGGTGAGTTTTGGGCAGTTCCAAGTGATTCTCTATATACAGCTCGGTAAACGGTTCAGGTTGAGGTGTGATCGCTGTTTTTATCGTATTCCAACCATACGTGCCCACCAGAAACACCCCCATGGCTATCCCGGCCGCCACTAGTCCCGCGGTGAAAGCAAACTTGGGAGCAGCGTGTGGGTCGGGCATAGGAGTAGTATAGCGTATTGGAGTTGCACAATTTGCGCTATACTCATCTTATGTCTCGTTTGCCCCGTCAACTTGTATTAGCCCAAACCATTTTTTGGCTGTCACTCATACCTCTGGTCACGTATGCAATGTCTGCTTTATCAGAGTCTCTGGAGATAAATGGCGCACCAGTCGAGGCGATCGGAAACTTGATTTGGTCTGTGCCCGTGTTTGGTTATTTAGTCTACTTTATATATTATTTGCCGTTACTCACTACGCTAGGTGCGCTCAGCAGCAACTCAATTCCAGCAGCAGTATTATTCGCTCTGATGGCGGTGCCATACGTGATTAATTTGGGCAGTTTTGTCTGGTGGCAAAGGTTGCAAAAGAAATTCTACCCATTGGCACTTGGTGGGTTGGTCTTACTCTATCTGGTGCCGATGCTGGCAGCAGCGGGGCAGTCGGCAGTGCAGGAGCGGAGGCAGGCGGCGGCTACCTTGGCTAAACATGAGCAGTTGAACGCTGCGGCTGATTACTTTGCTCAAAATATGGTTTTTTGGCAGAGTGGAATTGAGATGTCAGAGCAGCTGCTTTACTCGAATATGCAGCGGGTGCAGTTGGTGGAGTACAAAATGCGGTTTCAGCCAGGGCCGGTGCCTGCAGAACTGATTGGTTTTTATGACGTGTGTGTGCGCATCTCAAGAGAGCCCAAGTGCTTGGCGCAGGGGAGGCTCCAGCTAGACGCAGATCGAGCGCTGATAGTCATCCCGCCTGACTGGCAAACTCCCAGTTTTCACCTTATGATAGCCGGCTCATCGGTGTTTACTGAGGGCTCCACTTTCACATTCTATGTGCCGGGCATTAAGTCAGATGCCCCAAAGCGCGATACTACGGTGAGTATTGTCGGTGCGTCAAATCCAGTACTGAGTGGTGACGTGGTATTTAGCACGTCGTTGCCGCTACCCTTGGAGTACGCGCCGTGAAGGCGATCATACTATACCCGCCCTAGCTTGTAACGTTATACTGAGCTATGAGCAACTTGCCCCGCTTTGGCCGGTCGTTTTTTCTTGTCGCCATTCTAACTATCATGTTTGTATGCCTGCGCCTGTTGCATTTCCCGACCGTGCTCAACTTTTCTACCGATCAAGCCACCTTTTCCACGCGGGCGCTTGAGCTATGGCGCAACCGTGAACTGACGCTCGTCGGTCCCACGGCCTCGCTCAATATTCATGGCCGCTATTTGATTCAAAGCTCTGTCATCTACTACGTCACCATGCTGTTCATGGCGCCCACGGGCTTTGACCCTATCTGGGGCAGCGCACTGTTTGTGCTAGTCAGTTCGGCATCGGTAGGTGTGCTGTTTGCGGCGGTCAAGCGGCTGACCAAAACTAAGAGTCATTCTGGTGACTTGCTGGCAATGGTCGTGACAAGTGTCTATGTTTGCCTGCCATTTTTTTTGCGTCATACGCAATTTTTGTGGAATCCAAACTACCAGTTGGCCCTAAGTCCACTGCTGATCTACGCCTCCGCCCGCTTCGCGGGCCAGCCGTTCCCCAGCACAAATTCTACCCGCGCTGCCGCCAACTTCTGGCTTCTGACATGGGGCGCTCTCAGCGGATTTTTACTCTTATTTCACTATCAAATGGTGCCAGCAATTCTAATCATGGGTGCCTGGGTTTGGTGCAGGCGATCATGGCGGTCCGCCTTGGTCTGGGCAGGAGGCGTGCTCTTGGGCGCGCTGCCGCTGCTGGCTTTTGAACTCAACAGTCGCTTTTACCTGACTCAAACAGTCTGGTACTGGCTGACTCAGCGCGTAATGGCGGCTCCACCCGCTCCTGTCAGCTCTGAAGCAGCCGCCACATCTGGCTGGTCATTGGCAGTGCCCGCCCACTACTACACTACGCTAGCACTGTTGGGCTTGGTAGCTGGTGTTACGCATTTTCGTCAGCAGCTAGGTAAGTGGCTGAACCCTGGACGCGCCATCGTGATTTCGCTGGCATTTTTGGTCTGGGGCATATTAACAGTCGCTCCGGTTCCCAAACACGCCTACGGCATGGCTGATAGCTGGAACTATTCCCTGGAGTTGCGAGCACACCAGATTATTCAGACTGCAGTGGAGGAGCGAGGGTTAACCAACTACACAGTCGTCACTACCTTTTATGACACAGTCGCATCTGTTCAGTATTTTTTGCTTAAGCGCGACTTGGTGCCAAACTGGACCCTGGACTACTATCATAACAAATACCTATTTGCGGTGACGCCGGCGGATGGCTCGGGACTTGTGAATAATCCAGCATATGAACTAGTTGGATTTTCTAAAGCTGGCGAAGTCAGCCGTTGGCCAGTGTCCCAAGACTACATGGTAGTGTTGCTCGAGCGGGGCAAGTAAAAGGTGAGTTTCCTTGAAAGCAGGAAACTTTTGAGCGGTTTCTAACTTTAAAGCGATGTGCTTATTTTCTAGGTTCGCTCAAACGCTTAAATGGCCTACCGCGCAACTCGTCCAGAGTATATGGTCCCAGAGCGACACGGATCAGGCGCAGCGTATCGTAGCCAACTCGTTCCAGCATCCGGCGCACCTGATGGTACCGGCCTTCGTGGATAGTGACCATCAGCCAGATCGGCATATCGTGAGTGCTGGTGCGGTTGGGCTCGGTTTCATCGCCGGTCTTAGGGTGAAGCTCGCGCTCCATCCGGCGCAAACTGCCATAAAAATCTTGTTCGCTGATACCCAGGCCTTCTCGCCATTCATAAAGCAGCTCTACTTCTGCGTCACTGGTCATGCCTTCAGCCAACTGAACACCGTGCTGAAGTCGGTTTAGAGCTAGGTCGGTAGGTTCGCGGTCAATTAGGGCTAGGTAGGTTTTGGCCACCTGATAGCGGGGGTGGGTGAGTTGGTTGGTCAGGGTGCCATCGTTGGTCAAAAGCATCAGGCCTTCGCTGTCTTTGTCTAATCTGCCCACCGGGAAAAGGCGATAATTCTTAGTGATGTCAGGTGGCAGTAAGGCCAGGACATTGGCCCGACCGAGCTCGTCACTGGTGGTGCTAACTAGGTTGAGCGGCTTGTTGACCAGAAAGTAGATCAATTCTGTATCGCTAGACTCAATTTGTTTGCCGCCAATTTTTACCCGGTCTTTGCCAGGAATTATCCGCTGACCAATGGTGGCGGGTTGGCCGTTGACCATGACTTTGCCTAGGCTAATCAGCTCTTCTGCAGCGCGCCGTGAAGCTATGCCCGCTGCGGCCAGATGTTTCTGCAGCTTGATACTGCCGCCTTTACTGGCACTACCGACCGGCTTATGCCGGACCACGCGGACTGTGGTTTTAGACTTTTGGCTTCGTGTTCGATTTGGTATACTTGATCTCATGTCTTGGCAACTTTTAATGATTGGTAATGTAGTACTATATTCGTTTTCAGTGATCCTCCAGCGACTGGTTTCCAAATCTGATGACAGCCACCCTCGGGCTTCGGCCATCTTGTTTCAGCTAATCACAGGGCTGTTGATTGGCGGAGTAGGGTTGGCGCTTGGCGCGCTGACTCTTCCCGCTGCATCTGGCATTATTGTACCACTCATCATCATGATTGTGGTGTACGCTGCAGTGAACGTGTGGTCGTTTGAAGCACTGCAAAAAGTTGAGACGGCGCGGTACTCCACGCTCGTTTCCACCAGAGCCCTGGTGACAGCCCTGGTTTCTGCGCTGGTGTTGGGTGAAATGCTGACGCTACCCCGCGTGCTGGGCATCATTTTAGTCTTGGCTGGCGTAGTCGTTGTCCATAAATCTGCCGCCCGCTTCTCTCTGACCAGGTCCGAGGTATCAGCTGTATTGGTGGCTTTGGGCTTTGGGGTAGCCAACGTACTGGATAGGTACCTGCTGCAACATATAGAGCTTTATACCTACATCTCGTTTGCTTTTGTAGCGCCGGCAATTCTGCTATTCTTTACCGATTTGACCGTAGTCAAACCGCTCAAACAACTTATGTCTTGGGGCAAGCTTAAAAATATGCTCCTACTCAGCGCGTGTTATGCCGGCTCATCAGTTATGTTTTTTATGGCTTTGGCCAGAGCGGAGAGCGCAGCTCAAGTAAGTAGTTACGGCGTCTCTAGCGTGATTTTGGTCACAATTCTAGCTGCCGTATTTCTCAAGGAACGAGAGAACTTAATGCGCAAAGTGGTGGCGGCGGTGGTGACTTGCGCGGGGCTGTGGTTGTTGAGTTAGAGGAATAATGATATGGAAACCCAACCCAATGAAACTCTACGCGAAGCCATAGGCAGAATAGTCGATTTAATTGCCAAGGCAGAGGGCTCGTACCACCCGTCTGATCTACAACTATCGATGAGCTCTGGTGAGGTTAATAGCAAAATACTTGAAGTTAGTACCAGATTTAACATATCGAGATCTGATTTGGAAAATATGATTTTTCTCGAAACCCTTGTCCAACCTGATGATTTGCACGAACATGACAGCGTGAAGTAAGGCTGCGCTATAATATCCGCCTGTGTTTAATTACTACCAACCCTTCATTGCGCCTTTTTTGCGAAAAGAGCGCTACCAGCTGCCTCCCGGCATCCGCCAGCTCTACTACGTGTCGATGGAAGATGCGTTTTGGGACATTTTGCCTAAGAAACGCTTGAGACCAGGTGCTGTCATTTTGGTGCCAGACTTTTACTGCATAGATGTAGCTGACAACATTGAGGCTCATGGCTATCGGGTGGTTCTGTACCCTGTGACTGCACATTTTCAGGTGGCCGAACAAGCATTGCTCAAATTAGTCAAACAGCACCAACCGGCGGCAATCATACTCCTGCACGCCTGCGGTATTCGGTTGAGTGCATTTTCTGCTGATATTTATAGGCAAATTCAAGAGGTTTCGCCTGGATGTTTGTGCATGGAGGACAATGTGCACCGGCTGTTGGACCCCACTACGGTCCACTGTTACGGGCCGAATCATTTGCTTTTTGATAGTCTGCGCAAGGTTTCACCACTGACTGGTAGTTTTACCTACGGATTGCGCTCGGCATTGCCGTTTGCCGAGCCGCGCGCCCATCGTTGGCATTGGTACCGGTGGTTGGCGTTGGTATATTTTTTAACTTTCCGATGTGTGTATGTTTTGAGCGAGCTCATGTCTTGGCCGTGGATGTGCCTGGTGGCACATGAGAAAGTGCTCAAAAAGCATGACGATTTAATTGGCGATCTCAATGTTCCGCCTGCAGGTTTTTGGATCTTCAGAAGGTTGCACCAACACTTTGATTTTGCCAAGGTCCGCGCGCGCAAGCGCGCGCAGGTGCAAGAGTATGAGCGATTGTTGGACTTGGCTCTTTCCCAGGCACACGCTAAGCTACCAGTCTACCGAGTGGCCATACCAGAAGCAGATTTTGGCGAACTCCATGTCTACCCGATTGGATTGAAGTTGGCGGCGGAGTCTGCATCGGTCCAACGCCTACTCCGCGAACTCCATAAACAAGGAATTATCATTTGGGTAAAGTTTCCCGACAGCCCCTGGTCCAAGCGACAAAGCGTGCTATTTATGCCTTTGGGCTTCCATGTGACAGAGGCAGATCAGGCGCGAGCCATGTCAGTGGTATTTGCGAAATTGGCAGAAAGTCTATAGAGTAGGGGTATGGACCCAATTTTGCCATCTCATATAAAATTGATTGATAGTTTGCCTGAGGAAAGATGGGGTGAGTTTCGTGAATTACGTTTGGATGCCCTGAAAAACTGTCCGGTAGCTTTTCAAGATGATCTTGAAACAGAGATAAAACTGCCAGATGAGGTGTGGCAGGAGCGCGTGCATAGCCGCTTGCACATTTTTGCAGAGCAAGCCAATGAGTTGGTAGGAATGTTGGGTTACTACCGTAAGAGTGGGTCTAAGGTTGAACATGTGGCGCACATCGTAGGTGTATATGTAAAAGAGTCTGCGCGAGGCCAACACATTGCCGGCATGATGCTGGAAAGGGTTGAGCAAATTTTAAAGCAGCAGCATGTTCGCAAAATTGGACTTTGCGCAGTAGCCAGCCAGTTAGCAGCCCGACATGTGTATGAACAACATGGATTCCAGACTGTAGGCGTACGCAAGCAGCAGGTGAAAGTGGGTGAGAAATTCCTGGACGAAGTCATCATGGAAAAACTGCTAGAATAGCTGGCATGCGCGTACTTCACGTTACAGCCACATATCCTCCCAGCATTAATGGGGTGGCTGTGGCGGTATCCAATCTCAAGTCTCAGATGCAGGCTGAAGGCTGTG
>CAZSHY010000007.1:28058-29257 GCA_964607125.1 uncultured Pseudomonadales bacterium
TCACAGTTCTGGCGCCTGACAACGCTCGGCCTTTCAAGACCGACAAGCAGGTATTGAGATACGCTGCACTTAACAATCCTATCTTGAGCGACTACCCTTTGCCATTATTTCCCAATTTAGCCAACATATACGCTCAACTAAGTTTATCTAAGCCAGACATTGTCCACGTCCACCATCCCTTTTATATTGGCTTAGCTGCCAGACTAATTGCCAAAAAATTTGAAGTTCCGCTGGTATTTACATATCACACAAACTACGGTGCCTACGCCAAGCATTATTTGAAATTAATTCCCAGTCAGCTTAAAGCGCAGCTTATTCAAAAAAGCGTAGACTCTTTCTGCAGTAACGCAGACCTAGTTGTCTCACCCTCGGCAGCAATTGCTTCAATGTTGCAAAGCCGAATTCCCAACCTCAACGTAGTCACAATTCCCTCTGGACTGCCGCCAATCCCAGCTGCAACGGATACTCCAGCTCATGTTCGCCAACGTTTGGGAGTTGCTCCGGGTACCAAGCTGCTGCTGGCTGTAAGTAGATTGTCTCCAGAAAAAAATGTGTCTTTGCTCATTTATATGATGTGTGAGCTGAGTACTGAGTTTATGATGATGATCATTGGCAGTGGTGAACAGGCTGAGTCACTTAAAGATCTGGCAGTTAAGCTGGGTGTAGCCTCGCGTGTTATATTTGTGGGCAGGGTTGATCATGATGATCTAGGAGCATATTACCAAGCGGCAAACTTGCTAGTCTGTAGCTCCACCACTGAAACCCAAGGTCTGATATTTTTGGAAGCGCTTAGTTTTGGTCTGCCAATCGTGGCTGTAGAATCCGGTGCCGCAAGGGACTGGGTTAAGTCAGAGCTAGGCATGCTCACTGGCAGTGATCAAAAGAGCCTGGCCAACGGTGTAAAACAGATGCTAAAAAGAGATGTGCAGGCTGTTTCAAAACAAGCCAAGCAATTTTCTGCAAAGTTCACACTTGAGAAGATGACACAACTTTTGCTGGAAGAATATAAGAAGTTGTCAGCAGGGCGTGAGGTAGAGAGTGTTGAAAAGTAGCCATTTGGTTTCTGAGAAATGACGGTGTATTATGGTACCGCAGAGAATTGCGCAAACATGAAATATTTGTTGTGCTAGCCATGATATGAACGCAACATTAGAGATTACTTCCGATCCAACTGCCACCGCACCTATGGTCCGCGAATC
>CAZSHY010000008.1:0-6015 GCA_964607125.1 uncultured Pseudomonadales bacterium
ATATTGTGGGCAGAGCATTTTTCCGCTACTGGCCACTGACGTCAGCTACATGGATCGAGGGAGTGGCGTACGGGATGTAGAAATTGATGATTTTCAGCTAGATAATTCTAAACGTCATCATTTTGAAATATCTGCACAGGCTCTGATTCTTGTCTAAATTGTGGAGATTCTACTTCTTTACCTGAACCAACTGTTATCATGCGAGGATTCTTTTTGGTGAAGACAGTGACAATTATTAATTTACCATCCGAAACAGTCAGAGTAATTATTTCATTTGTCAGTTGACATGCGCTTTTAAGTTTGGCAATCTCGGCTTGTGTTACTAATCCTAATTTATCATCAGTTAATGAAAAAGAACGAACTAAATTCTCAGATTTCAGTTGTGAAATTAGTTCAGTTAACCACGTTAAAATTGGCTCAAAGTTTCCAGATTCACCTTTGAGAGCATTAATTACAGTCTCACATGCTGCAGCAATTTCAGCAGGTGGAATGCTGCCTTCGGGTGGTAGAGCGCTGTCAACAGGTGTTATTTTGGTAATTATTTCTTTTTCTACCATATCTCTCCTACTCCGCTCGCTTGGCCAGCTCCATAATCAGTTCCAAGTCGTTTTGCGTTTCCTCAGGGTTGCCCTTGAGGGTTATGGTAATACGGGTGGCATTGCGAGAACGAATCAACTTGAGTTTGGCTTTACTACTTACCAAGCGTTTAATTCGGTTTTCCCAGGTACGGACCTGATCATCATCCACTTGTGTCACCTCGAAGGCTGCATCTGCCTCGCCGCTGGTGGCTTCGCCACTCAGCTGAGCTTTGTATAATCTTGTCAATTCCTCTGCCCTGCGGACTGAGGCATTTTCTTTAAGAATCCGCTTGTAGAGTTCAACCATTGCCTTTTTGTCTTCAATGCCAGCAATAGCACGGGCGTGACCCTCGCTAATCTGCCCCCCAACCAAACCGTCTTTGATCGCATCCGGCAAGGTTAGGAGCTTAAGGGTGTTGCTCACAAAAGGTAGAGATTTATCTATTCTCTCGGAAATTTCTGTGATGGTTAGGTTAAAGTCTCGTTGAAGTTGAATGAATGCCTGCCCACGTTCAATTGGATTGAGGTCCACCCGCTGCACATTTTCAATCAGAGCCATCTCTAGCATGCCCTTGGGAGTGGTACGCTTGATCAAAACAGGCACCTCTTCCAAACCGGCTAGCTTTGCCGCTCGCCATCGTCTTTCGCCTGCGATGATCTGAAAACCTGCTGGAGTTTGAGCGATTACAAGCGGTTCTAAAATGCCGTAACGACGGATAGAACTGACTAGTTCTGCTACTTCTTCCTCTTTAATTTTATTGCGCGGTTGAAACGGGTTGGGTTGAAGTAAGCTGATACTCAAGAATTGAACTGTATCTTTTGCCATGCCATGAGTATATCAATCTGCTTGGTAAAAGTACACTAGCTTGAATAGGAAAAAACTGGAAAATTACTTGACGTTGACCACAGTTCTGCCCATGCGAGTGGTGAACTGAACAATGCCGTCAATCATGGCAAAAATGGTGTGGTCTCTGCCGAGTCCAACGCCTTTGCCTGGCTTATATTTAGTGCCTTTTTGTTTGAGAATGACGTTGCCCACAATTACCTGTTGGCCACCAGACTTTTTGAGACCTAGGCGTTTGCCATGTCTCTTGCCTTGTGCATGTTGTGTGACGCTCCCGCCGGCTTTAACGTGTGACATATCTGAATGTGTAAATAGCTCTTTGTACTATGGCGCCTGGACGCGCATACATGATCGGTTCAGAAGAGGTAGTGTACCCAATAGCGGCCAATTTGTCAATCAACGCCTGGAGGGTGTAGACCCGACGGTGAGTGCCCACTTCCATGTCTACCACAGGGAAGATGACTACCAATTGGGCATTTTCAGCTAAAAAGCTGCGCCAGTGTTTGAAAGCACCCAAGTACATCCGCTCTAAGCCTCTAAATATATTGGGCAATTGCTCTGGTAAGGGTTTGGGTTTGCCCAAAAATGGCTCGGTGACCAGATGTGAAATTGATCGAGGCGGAAGCTTGAGACTGGCAGCGTCGGCTTGTTCAACGATAACTGGCACAGTGGAGTACTCGGGGTACTGTTCCAAAAACCAGACCAAATTATCCTTGGTGCCTTGAACAGCAACTGGATCAAGATCTGATCCAACTACACGTGCGCCTCGTAATAGAGCCTCAAAAATCACCGTACCTGAACCACAAAATGGATCGCAGATGGTGGCAGTTGTGGGATCACCCTGGCCTAAGCTCAGGTTGACCAATATTCTTGCCACTTTGGGTGGTAAAAGACCGCGTTTGTGTTCCGCGAAGGGTTTTTGGCGGTCGCGCATGGCCCACTCATCCACATCCTGAAAAGCGGCTGTAATGCACAGGCTGATGCCACTGGCAGTTTGAATGATTAAAATCTCTGTGAGTTTGGAGTTCTGTTTTAAACTGGCGGCGTTGAGCCCATGGCGGGTGCCTTCCACGTAGCGAGCCTTGATTCCTCTAGATCTGAGCTCTTGTTTCAAGTCTGAGAGCTCAATGGCGGGCAAGTGATCCCGTCCAATTTCGCCTATAGCAAAATCAATGGCTTGATCTGTTCCAGCTTGGTCTATGAGTAATTGGAGTATTTTTTCAGATACCTGTGGTTGCTCATTTAGGCTTAATTGGGCGACTTCACGAGCAATCTTTACGGTTCCGCCCAATAGATTTAGCAATTGTTGAGCGTCTTCGTCTGCATCAAATGATAGGGTCGCCACATACTCGCCCAATCTCTGCAACTCCTTCGCTCCAAGCGCGCTGAGTTCTGCGTACGACAAATTTGGGGTGTTTCCCAGCAACGCGAGATACGTGGACATAGAATTCCTTGTGGGGTTATTGTACCGCCACTACCCGAACCTTAGATAGATGCTGACGATGACCGTGAACCTTGCGACTTCGAGACTTGGACTTGTAAGTGGCAACGCGAAGTTTGTCGCCCTTGAAGTGTTTGGCTACAAGCAGTGTAACTGATGCGCCCTCAACATAAGGAGCGCCAATTTTCACGGCTTTTTCTGTCTGGAGAAGTAGGACTTCAGTAGTTTTAAACTCAACATCTGGCTCAGCTGCAGGCAGCTTGTCCACGATGATGGTTTCACCGGCGGTGACTTTGTACTGTTTGCCGCCAAGTTTGATTATAGCGTATGACATAAGGTCCTTTGTGTAATTACTATTGGCACCTCTTGTAACATGGCGCACCAGCCCAAGAGGAGGACGAATTGGTAGTATACCACAAGAGAGGAAAAAAAACTGCGACAGGTTAGTGAATATAGCGTGTTTCACGCTGTTTATGCTGATTAGCCAGCGCTTGGACAATGCCAAGAGTGCCACTAATACTTAAAATTGAACTTCCACCATATGACATCAGCGGCAGCGTGATTCCAGTAATGGGCAGTAAACCAATATTCATGCCAATGTTGACGCCGGCCTGAACCACTACCATTGCAGCCACGATATAGCAAAACAACTCTGCTGACTGCTGCTCCTGACGCATGCCAATCCTCAAAATTGCGGTTACTAGCAGACCATAAGTTAAAATTAAAATTGACCCACCCACAAATCCGAATTCTTCTGAAAAAGACGCAAATACAAAGTCAGTTTGTCTTTCTGGCAAGAACCTCAAGTGAGACTGCACTCCTTGGCCCAAGCCGCGACCAAACATGCCCCCAGATCCCACAGCGATGAGTGCCTGTCGCGCATTGTAGCTCGCCCCCTGAATATCCTGTGAATCTAAAAATGAGCTAAGTCTGGCGCGCTGATAGTCATGCAAAATAAATTCCCAACTCAGTACAATCAAGATCAAGCCCACTGCTGCCAAAGCAGCCAGGTGCCAAAGTTTAGTCCGACTTAGGAAGATGCTCACGCCAACGCTGGCCACAAACGCTAGGGTGGTGCCAAGATCGGGGCTGATCAGAATCAGTGCCGCGGGTATAGCTACTGTAATTAGTGCCGTGAAAAGTCGTGAAAAGCTAATTTGCCTGGTTGTGCTGAGCATGTGAGACATGAGTAAGCCCACGATGGGTATGGCCAACTGCGAACCTTGGATCACAAATAGTCCGCCGACGCTAATCCAGCGGGCGGTGTTGCGTGTATCTTGACCAAAAGCCAAAGTAACAACTAGAAGACCCACCAGGCCAACGTATGCGGCCAGTCTGAATTCGCTGATATGGTTAAATGACACTCTGGAAATGACCCAAAAGATGGCAAAGCCAATCAAAAAGAATGTCATTTGCTTGGCTACCAATGAAGGCGCAATGCTGGAGAGTGTGACCAAGCTCAATAAACTCAAAACAATCACGCTGGCCGGAATGACTGAACGTCGCATGCCGTCATTGTAACAGGTACTAGTTGCCGACAAGCTCTAGAGTGTCGCCCACAAAGAGCTGCGAGTTTGTTTTGGACTCTATCTCAGCCTGCCAATCTTGAGGCCAGCTTGGAGCGTTAACTCGAGTGGTGTCCTGCAAACTCAGACCTGCAGCTTTACGCAGTTTTTGAATTGACCGAATTAACTCTCTCGCTTCACCTTCTGCAACTAGCTGGGGAGTGAGTTCTGTGACCAGCTCAACTCCCAAGCTAGGCAACTCAGATGAGGCTGAAGTAGCTAGCATTGTCCAAATCACGGACTTAACATTGAGTTCGTCTTTAAGTACGCTCAAAACTTCAGCCGATGGCTCAGCTAAGGCGCTAGCAATGCGTATTTCGGCTAACGGTTGGCGGACTTTAATGCCCGCCTCTTTACGAACTGCATGTCCTTTTTCCACAATTTGCCGGACAGTCGACATTTGCGCTTCCAGATCTGGCTGCATGTGCTTGGCGTTCGCCACTGGCCAGTCAGTGTGATGGATGCTGGCTTGAGGGTCAACCAACGTTTGGTATACCCATTCCGTGAAAAACGGCGTGAAAGGTGCAAACAATTGAGCGAGGCGGACCAAAGTTTGGCCAAAAATTTCTTGAGATACCGGGTTTTCACGGAGCCTGTCGCGGGAGCGGCGTAAGTACCAGGTGGAGAGTTCGTCCACAAACGCCATGAGACCGCGGCTGGCTCTGACCACATCGTAAGCGTCCATGTACTCAGTGGTCTTGGTAATCAACTGACTGACACGACTAACCAACCACTGATCCATCACATCAACCGCGGTCGGCGTGCTGCTCAGATCAACTTTGGCTGTTCCGGCATAAAGTCGGTAGAAGGAAATCATGTTGTACCAGATGAGAAAAACTTTTTTGCGAATTTCACCCACCTCTTTTTCACTAAAGTTAAGGTTTTCTGATTTCATGACCGTGGAGCTCATAAGGTACAAGCGCAAGCTGTCGGCGCCATACTTATCCAGAAGAAGCACTGGGTCTGGGTAGTTCTTTTTGGACTTGCTCATTTTGGTGCCATCCTCTGCCAGGATAGTGCCGGTTGTCAGAACATTTTCAAACGGCGCGCGGTTAAAGATTCCCGTAGACATAACATGCATGGTGTAAAACCAGGCGCGGGTTTGGGCAATGTACTCACTCACAAACTGTCCTGGGAAGGCCGACTCGAACTGCGCCTTGTTTTGGAAAGGGTAATGCTGATGAGCAAACGGCATTGATCCAGATTCTACCCAGCAATCAAAAACCTCTGTGATTCTACTGCCGACCACAGTTTTTTGATCATCAACATAGAGCTTAACGTCTGCTAAAAACTCAGGGTGAATGTCTGTTAAGTTAGCCACCAGGCTTGGTTCCACAGCCCACTCTTGAAGTTCGGCAACGGAGCCGATTACCCTTCTCATGGTGTTTGTTTTGCCAGTAGCGGGGTCGGTGACATTAGCTTCCCAGATTGGCATGGGTGTGCCCCAATATCTTGAGCGGGACACATTCCAGTCGGGCGCATTTTCCAGGCCTTTTTGGAAGCGGCCGTGCTTAAGATGATCAGGCACCCAGTTTACTTGTTCATTTAACTCCAGCATCTTGGATCGAAGTTGTGACACATTGATGA